>NZ_JAUBTT010000126.1:0-20063 GCF_036705125.1 Microcoleus sp. B7-D4 | reverse complement strand
TACTTAGCAGTAGCCAAACAACGACGACCTAAACGAA
Organism: Microcoleus sp. B7-D4; assembly: GCF_036705125.1. Lineage (NCBI taxonomy): Bacteria > Bacillati > Cyanobacteriota > Cyanophyceae > Oscillatoriales > Microcoleaceae > Microcoleus > Microcoleus sp. B7-D4. The sequence goes on along the minus strand of NZ_JAUBTT010000126.1, from coordinate 20,026 downwards.
ACAAAAAAATCCAAGCCCTTAAAAAACAACTGCAATATATTAAAAGAAACCTCGCTCATATTGAACAGCTAATCGACTCAGATGCCACCCTACAAAGTCTGACCAAGAAGCAATATAAAACCTTGCTAGTTCTCACAGAAGTCTATCGGCAACAACTTTGGTTATTTGAAAATAAAAAACCGAGTATATCGGACAGAATAGTAAGTTTAAGCCAACCCCACATCCGTCCCATTGTCAGAGGGAAAGCAGGGAAACCTGTAGAGTTTGGAGCCAAACTGTCAGCGAGTTGCTTTGAAGGATATGTATTTTTAGACCGGATAAGTTGGGATAACTTTAATGAATCAGGAGACTTAAAAGCACTCATTTGAAGCATTTAAAATTTACACAGGATACTATCCAGAATCAGTCCACGCAGATCGCATTTATCGAAGCGCGAGAAAATCGAGCTTGGTGTAAAGAAAGAGGAATTAGAATTAGTGGCCCCCCTTTAGGAAGGCCACCAGCAAATGTCAGTAAGGAAACAAAGAAACAAGCCTCAGAAGATGAGAGAATTAGAAATGCGATTGAGGGCAAATTTGGGACTTGCGAAAAAGAAGATTTAGCCTGAATCGGGTGATGACAAAACTTGATAATACTTCGGAAACAGCCATTGCCCAAACTTTTTTAGTAATTAACCTTTCTACCTGGTTAAGACGGGTTTTTTGTGCGTTTTTATGTCACAAACCGAAAATCACACCTATTTATGGTTTAATGATTATTAAAAGCTATAACTGGGCAAGTTATAGTCAACAAAAAGTTATGTCTCCCCGAGCTTGAATTGCCAATCAAGTGCGATGCCTACGGCTGGCTACGCCTACGCGATTTTTCTTAACTTATTCAGCAAGCCCTAAATTAAAATTCATCACTATCACTGTATTGATTGCTATATTTTACGCCATAAACTCAGGAGAGCTTTCCTTCTGCCTCCTGCCTTCTACCTCCTGCCTAAAAACTCCAACTTCTACCTTGGCTGCTTTCATTGAGATGCTCCCTACATATAGCAACCGCCTTGGCGGCGCCGGAGGAGATCGATTGCTGAAACCCTTGCTCTGATTACGTCTGCCTCCTGCCTCCTGCCTTCTACCTCCTGCCTCCTGCTATAGCTTCGCGCTCTGGTGCGATCGGGCGATCGACAAAATTGCTGTAGGGAAACCGCACTACCGTTTCTTGACTGCCGTTTTCTTACCCGCAGTTTTTTTTAAAGTCGCATAAATTTTCAGTAAATACCGATCTACACACTAGCCAAACCCAAAGTTAAAATATACCCAATAAAAAATAGCTCCTCCTAGCTGTTTTTTGGGCCAGCTAAATATCAGGGAGTGCATCTACGTGTCAATAAATAAAATGCTAAAAGGCAGAGCCACTACACCTGCCCCAGGTTTTACCATGATTGAGCTATTGATAATTATTTTAATCATAGGAATATTTAGTGCGATCGTCGCCCCCTCTTGGCTAATGTTTATCAACAACCACCGTTTAAAGGTATCGCTCGATCGAGCTTATTGGGCAATGGAACTTGCACACAGCAACGCCAAACGATCCAAAATTTCATGGCAAGCCAGCTTCAAACAAGTAGGAGAAAATGTACAAATAGCCGTTCACCCAGCCGACATTCCCCCAGGCCAAGTACCAGCCAGTCAATGGAAAAACCTAGAACCGCAAATTCAAATAGATACAAATGAAACAACAGTGCTCCAAGTAAATGAAAACAACGAGCAAAAAACAAACGGCACAATCCGGCGAGTCATGTTCAACCATCGAGGTTGCCCCGTATCTCGAAGCGACCACGACTGCACGCTAACGAGTATAAGAGCCAAAGGAACCCTAACACTATATCATCCCAACTTAAGAAAGAGCCAACGCTGCATCATCATCTCCACTCTTTTAGGACATAAACGCACCTCCCAAAGACAATTAAAACCCAACGAAAACAAAAGATATTGTTACTGACAGGGCGATGAATTATGTTGGGGGTAGGGAAACGGCATTGCCGTGTCCTCAATAGCCGTGTTTTCGAGCGTCAAATTCGAGCGTCAATTCCTGACGCAACATCTCATATCATTTCCGGTTACACTCCTTATGATGTTGACGGTTGACGGGTGACGGTTGACGGTCATTGGTGACAAGTTAAGACTTAATTGCATTTGTCAATCAGTAATATTACTCAAAAAACTGCTTTTTTAGGAGTGGAAAATTCACGATTTGAGAGAAAGTAGGTATAAATATCACCCTCGGCATGATTCCTCAACCGCCCAAATCTCAGTTTTATGCCCAAAATCCGAGTAAATGTTGAGTATAATTGCTGATTGACAAATCCTTTCTTAGCTTAACTTGTTACCAATGGTTGACGGTTGACGGTTGACAGTGAACAGTCAACAGTGAACAGTCAACAGTGAACAGTCAACAGTGAACAGTCAACAGTGAACTCGGATTTACTATTCCGATGCTAACGGATTTGATATCAGATATAATCAACTACTTCTTACTCGGCGCAATCTTCTCAATAGAAATCAACGCCTCCATCACCGACTCCACAATCGGCGCCGCCACCGTACCCCCCGAAGAACCCTCTTTAGGCTCATCAATCACCGCCAGCACCACATACCGAGGAGCCTCCACAGGCATGATCCCCACAAAGCTAGTAATAATCGCCTTGTCAGAATAACCCCCACCAGCATTAGCTTTTTGAGCCGTACCCGTTTTTCCAGCAATCCGATACCCAGGAATTTGTGCAGCTTTCCCCGTACCACCATCAACCACAGTTTCCATCATTTCTAACACCTGCTTAGTAGTTTCCGGCGAAAAAACCTGCTTCGGAACCGGCCTGGGAAGCTTCCAATAAGCTTCACCATCTCTATCAAAAAGTCCCCGCACAACATGAGGAGTCACCAACTTGCCGCCGTTAGCCAAAGCGCCGTTAAGTTGCACCAACTGCATCGGAGTTATCGAAAAACCTTGCCCAAAAGCCGTAGTAGCAACTTCCACCGGAGAGTTAATAAATTGCTCTCGATTTTTAAGCTGACTGGTTACTTCAAAAGGCAAATCTGTTCCCGCAGTTTGTCCGAGTCCGAGTTTTTCTAAAGCTTGATAGTAAAGAGAAGGTTTCATGGTTCTCATGATGTGTACCATCCCCACATTGCTAGAATGTTTCAAAATCTCAGTAACAGTGGAAGGGCCGCGCGCGCCTACGATTTTGTAATCGGAATTTTGGATAGTCCAGGGATTCATGTAAATCCGACCTTCATCGTTAAACACAGTATTAGGTTTCACCGCACCCGCTTCCAGAGCGATCGCCACATTAATCGCTTTAAAAGTCGAACCAGGCTCATAAACATCAGTGACAGCCCAATTTTTATAGCGCGACAAATCGAAATTAAAATATTGATTCGGGTCATAAGAAGGTTCCGCTACCACTGACAGCAATTCCCCGTTACGGGCATCCATCACAATCACTGTGCCCCGCTTCGCATTGTGTTGCTTCATTTTTTCCTTGAGAGCAACTCGCGCAGCCCGCTGCAAGCGACTGTCGATCGTCAATTGCAATTTCAAGTCATCAAGCTGCACAAATCCCGCCGTCAGCCGATCGGGAACCCAATTCCCATTGCTCGACCTGCTAAACTGAATCGACGGCATTGATCGTTCCAACAAATTCTGCTGGCTGTATTCCACCCCGGCTTGTCCCTTCCGTTCCCCGTCCACATAACCGAGGATATCAGCCGCCAACTCCTGCTGCGGGTAAAAACGCTGCTGCTGCCGCAGCAACTCCAAGCCATCGACCAGACTCTCTTTAATTTGCATCCCAGCGACGCGATCGGCAACCTCTTGAGGCAGAGAGTCCGCAATTGTAATACCGCTTTCAGCAAGATTAAACCTGCGTATCAGTTCAGTTTCCGACGTAGTGCCCGGAGTCAGTTCGATCGCCAACATCGGAGCCAATTTAGCAGCAATTTCCGCCTTCGAGTGGTTAAACAACTTCGGGTGAGCGTAGAGCGTGTACACCTGTCTGTCGATCGCCAAAACATTCCCTGCGCGGTCAACTATCGGGCGTCTGGGCACAAACGGCTTCGTTTTGAGAGTTTGCTGCTGAAGAGCCTGTTTACGCAGCGCCGGAGCTCGCGTCACCTGCAAATAAAACAAATTCACAGCCAGCCCCAGCCCCCCCAGCATCAACACCGCCCACACGGCCCACAAACGGAACTTGCTGCGCTTTAAACGCTCCACCGGTCGCCCCCAAGATGCAGCCGTCTGTTGTGGCGATCGGCCGAAACTGCCCGAAGCTCTAGGTTTGGCTGGTTTTTCCCACCCAGTACGCGCGGCGAAGCTATCCCGTAGGGAATCGCCCGCCTGTTTTGTGCGTTTGAAATTCGGCGATCTGTAGCGGTCAAAACGGGGGTCGTAGCTCATGGCATTAAAAATTCAATAGCAAGTTAGAGCGTTTTAGAATTTAGAATTTATAACTTAAATGTTAAAAGAGAAAATTCACGACTTGGGAATTGGCAATCCCTATCAGGGTTTGGATCACACCTACAGTTGCCTTCTGTTTTTTGAAGTGGTGTTAATTATTTTTAACTTTTAACTTCCGGTTGGAAGCAGAAAATCGATCGCGACTTGCAAAAAAGCCAAAAAAGAAATTATATCCTCCAATTCTCAGGCCCTCGGACACTCAGGCCCGGAGGGCGCTCTCCGCTTTGACACAGGTTTAATAGCCCAGCGGTGTTTCCACACCGGCTCGATTCTTGAGAGCGGGCTCAGAATTTGGTGCCGCAACGGGCGATCGGGTTTCAGGGGCCGGCTGCAAGAAAATCGTGTCCCCAGGATTCTGCCGAGCCAAACCGGTTTCGGGATTTTGGGCTTCTTTAGCAAGTTGGTGTTTCAATACTTCGCTAGAAGCACTCAATTGCTGTTCCCGGAGACGCAGAGTTTCCAATTTTTGATACTCCTGACTCCAGCGCTGCTCGCCGTAAACTGTCAAGCCGTAGAGACTCAGAGCACCGCCCAAAAGCATAACTGCTACCACTGAGGAGGCGCGCTGTGCCTGCAGGAGCGATCGCAACCACACTGGCTGCTGCTGGCGAGCTGGCATGACTTTCAGCACCGATGCGGACTGCCGAACCTGAGCCTGTTCGTCTGCTGGCGAGTAGTTGGGCAGTACCGGCCCTGTCTTCGCCCGCCTAGCTCGGGCAATAGAAGTAACTTTGCTTTTGGCTGGGCCAGCAGCGGGCTTGCGGGTCGATCGGGAGCGGGGAGAATCGGGGGATCTGATAGCAGCGGTCATAGAGTTCACCAATACGTAAAGTGGGGTAGCTTCAGCTTGATTGAGCTTAAGAGTTTTTTTTCAAGGGCGAGCGCCAGTTGTGGCAATCTGGGTTCGATCGGTTATCCTTACCAAGGATACCTCACAAGCCAACCAACCCATCCTACCACTGGTCTCTTTGACTTCAGGATTTGCCAAAAAAAAGAAATCTTTGCTGGTTAGCGATAATCTATGTGAAATTTATTAATAAATGCAGTATTGTAATCAACGAGCGAATCGTTGAGCTATTCGTGCCAGCATTGTTTCTCAAGTACACTATTCCCTTCCTTGCGATGGGTTTTCAATGTTAAGGAGTTTTTATGAACAAGGGATTAATTCGTTTGACTTTGGTCGTGGGCTTGGCAGTAGCCCTCGGCGCCTGCGGAGGAGATACCACCACCCCCAGCTCCCCTAGCCCCTCTCCGGGCGGCACTGGTGGCACTGGCACTACTACTACTCCCCCTGCTTCTTCTGCATCTCCAAAGTCCACTCCTGGGACTGGTGCAACTACTACCCCTGCCCCTTCTCCTAAAAAGTCTCCCTAACTAGGGCGATCCGAGAGTGTTTGCCCAACGAGCCTAGCCTCCAGGTGAAAAATCGTTCGCTCCTCGCATTTTTTCATCTCAGAGGTCTAGGTCTCAAGTTGGGTGTTAGTTGTAGTCTGATGCTTTTACTACTGTTCCGTACATCCCCTTACTGCAGCAAAGTCCGCTTAGCGCTGGGTTACAAGGGCATCCCCTTTGAAGTGGAAAACTTGACCCCCGGCCTGCCGGTTTTGAAACTCAAGTCTCTGACGAGAGGTTTGAAGACAGTGCCCGTGCTGCTGCCTCAACTCGAAGGTCAATCGATTTTAGATTTTAGATTTTAGATTTTAGAGGCGACCCCACGGATAAATGCGGGGGCTTGAGGATTTTCGATTTTCGATTTGGGATTGATTCCACGGATAAATCACGTGGCGGGTACCACCTTTGAAATTCTTGGTCAACCGGAGGCGAGCGCAGACGCGACGAAAATTTTGCACGATCGAGTCTCGTTTTCCTTCCCCGCCGCTGTTGCCCGCAGACGAGAGGAAAGTAAGCTGAGGCTTCGATGATCGAATACAGGCTCGATGAAAGCATCGACATTGCTACTCGATGTGTTTACTGCGAGTTTCGCGCCGCTGCGGGCAAGCAAATCGACCCGTCTGTTTTGAGCCAGTTTAGTGATTCAATTGGCGCCGCGCCACTGCGGTATTAACCCGGCCTCGGCAAAACTCGCTCCAGTTGCGCCTGAGTGCTGCTTTAAACCTATTGCACCGTCGCTGGTAGGATGGTGCTAGTTTCGTAGGCGATGCCTTGAGCATGGCAGATATTGCTTGCTGCTGTCGCCATGCTGAGTCCTTTAGCTTTGATTCCTCAATACCGAGTTAAGCATCCTTCGCCGTTTGAGCGTATTGCCCAAATTCACGGACTTTGTGGGCAAACCCCGCCTCCGAGATGTGAAAGTCTACCGATCGGGCGATTCTCCCTGCCTGAAAATTCCAGGTAAACTATTAACTGCTCCCCAACGCTTACAGGGTTGACCATCCTGCAGTCGCCAATCGACAAGAGTTTAAAAATATCCCTTATCACATATAAAAAAATAAGTCAAGGATATTTGGGAAAAAATATAAATTTTTCAATTTGTTTTAACTACCAGCCGGGAAGTCCCTCGGTATATTTAGAGGGGACACATCTGAGCGCTGCGCGAAGTACCCCGAATAAATTACGCCCGCGTGATGGAAAGAAGCGTCGGGTGGAGGGACGGAAACCGACAATTAGACTTAGCCACTATGAATTAATCTTCGGAAGTATCTTGATTTTCGATGTACTTCCTAAGTGTTGAAATGGTAATCTTTGGTGTGGCATTTTGGACATACACAAACTATACTATGCAAAGGTCGAAAAAAGAAAGTTAAAAAATGCAACTCACTTACAAATACCGCCTCAAACCCACAAAAGCCCAACTAACAACGATGGTGGCTCACCTAGAGCTCTGTCGTCGGCAGTACAACTACCGACTTGGCGATAGATTTAGGTGGTGGTCAGCCACGAGAACACCTATCAACGCCTGCCCCTTGATTGTTTCGATAGTCCCGATTGAGGAAATTTATCAAAATATTCCTTTGACGAGAGTGCAAACTAGGGATGGTAGAAAAAAGGATGAGTCAGGCAATCCTTTGACCAGGAAAGGTGACGTTTTATCGAACATTGAAGGCGGATATGTACAGTGGCAAACCATACAACTGGCTGACCTGAAAAACACAAAAAAGCTATTTCCTGATTATAAAGTGTTGGACTCTCAGGTTTTGCAAGATGTCGTCAACCGAGTGGAAACTTCCTTTTCAAATTTCACGACGCCCGATAAAAATGGCAATCGTAGAGGCAAGCCCAGATTCAAAGGGCTTCATTACTACAAATCTTTCACTTATCCTCAACTAGACAATCTTGATATTGTCAAGGACGAGCAAAATAGGATTTGTATTGACCTCGCAAAAATAGGTCAAGTACCTATGGTTTTCCACCGTCCAATACCAACAAGGTTCACAGTTAAGACGGGAACAGTTATCAGAGAAGCTGATGGGTGGTATATCTCCCTGACGCTAGAAGATAAAACAGTTCCCGTAACGGTTGCAGAAATTCAACCGACGGTCGAAAATACTGTTGGCATCGATCTGGGAATCACTAATTACGTCTATCTTTCCAATGGCGAGAGAGTTGAGAATCCTAGGTTTTTGAGGAAGTCGGCCCAGAAATTGGCAAAACTTCAAGCGAACTTAGCTAATAGAGTCAAGGGTTCTAAGCCTGGGAAGATTATCAAGGACAAGATTTCCAAACTCCATCAGTTTGTAGCTAGAGCTAGATTAGATTTTCAGTTTAAAACTGCACATGAGCTATTCGGTAAATGTGAGGTTTTAGTTGTTGAAGACTTGAGTGTCAAAAATTTAACTAGACGTGCCAAGCCCAAGACTGATGTTGAAAATGGTAATTTGGTTTATTTGCCGAACGGTCAGTCAGCTAAAAGTGGCTTGAATAAATCCATGCTTGATGCGGCTCATGGGCAATTCGCCAGCGTCCTAAAATATGTCGCCTGGAAATTGGGTAAAAGCATTTTGTTTGTCTCTCCAAGAGGAACTTCTCAACATTGCTGGAATTGCCTCAACAAAGTACCGAAAGAATTATCGGAGCGGTGGCATTCTTGTCAATGCGGAGAATTTTTGGATCGAGATAAAAACTCAGCTAAGCTTATAAAGAGAATTGGTCTAAGTTACGAAAGTGGCGGGGGAACTCCGTCACTCAAAAAAGCCTTTGAAAAAAAGGAAAAAGAAGCCTGCGGTCTAACTGTAGTCAGTTGACCGTCAGGTTCGTTCACTATTTCTATACTTAGATGTTAGCAGTAAAACCCCAGCTCGGCCGTCGGCAAGACAACAGCCTGCTGTGTGTGCAAGGACGCGCGCTGGATCTGCAGCAGTCAAGATCGTGCTAATCAGTGGTAGGATCAGCAATCAAAAATGTATCGAAATGTAAAGTGCAGCGCCGCTCTAGGTTTTGAAAGCCATTTAGTTAAAAGATTGAGGTAAGTAGTTTTATGCCCGCGACCGTCCCCTTTGAACAGATTGACCGCATTGTTTGGAATCAGCACCACGATCCATTTGAAGTGCTAGGCCCTCATGCGATCGAAGAAAATGGCAAAAAAGTCTGGGTCGTCCGAGCTTATCTGCCGAATGCGGATGCGGTATCGGTAGTTTTGCCGGAAGCCAGGGCCGAATACTCGATGAAATCAGAGCATCACCCTCACTTTTTTGAATGTACGATCGACACCCCAGAACTAGCAAACTATCAATTGCGGGTCAAAGAAGGGGAACACGAGCGCTTCATCTACGATCCCTACGCCTTTCGATCGCCCAAACTCACAGAATTCGACCAGCACCTATTCTCAGAAGGCAATCACCACCGGATTTACGAAAAACTCGGGGCGCACCTCACCGAAGTAGGTGGCATCACAGGAGTATATTTTGCCGTTTGGGCCCCGAATGCCCGCAATGTCTCTGTTTTAGGAGATTTCAACTATTGGGACGGCCGCAAACATCAAATGCGGAAATCGCAAAACGGCATCTGGGAATTATTTATTCCGGGACTATCCGTGGGAACTTCCTACAAATACGAAGTGAAAAACCAAGACGGACATCCCTACGAAAAGTCCGATCCTTACGGTTTCCAGCAAGAAGTGCGGCCGAAAACAGCATCAATTGTCACCGACTTAAGCACCTACACTTGGAACGACAGCGCTTGGATCGAAAAGCGGCGGCACACAGACCCACTGACGCAGCCGGTTTCGGTTTACGAATGCCACATCGGTTCTTGGCTGCACGCCGCTACTGACGAACCCGCCGTGCTACCAAATGGGGAAATACAACCCGCCGTGCAGGTTTCGGAACTCAATCCTGGGGCGCGCTTTCTGACTTACCGGGAATTAGCCGATCGGCTGATACCCTACGTCAAAGATTTGGGATTCACCCACATCGAAATGCTGCCCATCGCCGAACATCCTTTCGACGGTTCTTGGGGCTATCAAGTCACCGGTTATTTCGCCCCAACCTCCCGCTACGGCACACCTGAAGATTTCATGTATTTTGTTGACCAGTGCCACGCCAACGGCATTGGCGTACTGGTGGACTGGGTACCGGGACATTTCCCCAAAGACGGCCACGGCTTGGCTTTCTTTGACGGAACTCACTTGTACGAACACGCCGACTCCCGCAAGGGCGAGCACAAAGAGTGGGGAACCCTAGTATTTAACTACGGCCGCAACGAAGTGCGGAATTTCCTAGTATCAAACGCTCTGTTCTGGTTTGACAAGTACCACATCGACGGGATTCGCGTAGATGCCGTAGCCTCGATGCTTTATTTGGATTACTGCCGCGAACCGGGAGAATGGCTGACCAACCAGTACGGGGGCCGGGAAAATATCGAGGCTGCAGATTTTCTGCGTCAGGCGAATCACGTCATTTTTAGCTATTTCCCAGGTGCGCTGTCGATCGCCGAAGAATCTACCTCTTGGCCGATGGTATCTTGGCCGACCTATGTAGGCGGTTTGGGCTTCAACCTGAAGTGGAACATGGGTTGGATGCACGATATGCTCGACTATTACCACATGGACCCGTGGTTCCGCCAGTTCCACCAGAACAACATAACTTTCAGTATGTGGTACAACCACAGCGAGAATTTCATGCTGGCTTTGTCCCACGATGAGGTAGTCCACGGCAAGGCTCACATCATCGGGAAAATGCCAGGAGACGAATGGCAAAAGTTTGCAAACGTGCGGTGTTTGTTTACTTTTATGTTTGCTCATCCCGGCAAGAAAACGATCTTTATGGGGATGGAGTTCGGCCAGTGGCACGAGTGGAACGTTTGGGGGGATTTGCAGTGGCAGTTGCTACAATTCGAGCCGCACCAAAAGTTGAAGCTGTTTTTTAAAGATTTGAACAATTTGTACCGCAGCGAAACGGCACTTTACAGTCAAGATTTTGCTGAGGATGGGTTTGAGTGGATTGATTGCAGTGACAATCGGCACAGCGTCGTGGCCTTTGTGCGCCGAGAGAAGGATGGCGACGAGTTTGTGGTGACGGTGTGCAATTTTACGCCCCAGCCGCACTCTCACTATCGCGTAGGAGTGCCGGAACCAGGTTTCTATACGGAGTTGTTTAACAGCGACGCGCGGGAATATGGCGGTAGCAATATGGGGAATTTGGGGGGCAAGTGGACTGATGAGTGGTGGTTCCACAATAGTGCTTATTCGATCGACTTGTGTTTGCCACCTTTGGGGGTGTTGATTTTAAAGCTCGATCGGGCAAAAACAACAGCCAAATCTCAAGAGTTTTAAGTTGTGAGTCGTGAGAGTTTTGAGTTAAGAATCAAAGCTTTATTAAACCTAAAACTTTGAGGGTATTCAAAAACCCGGTTTCTTGGACAAACCGGGTTTTTTCTGTTTTGTTGTTGTGGCCAAAGAATGAAGTTCTGCAACGGATTCGCTTTCTTCGGATTTAAGGAATTTAATATTAATTCCGGTTGCATCGGAATGATTTAGGATCGTCAATTAAATAATTTCCCTTTTTTCTTGTGGGATGGGCGTCCCGCCCGCCCAGAAAGGACGGGCGGGACGCCCATCCCACAACAAACAGGAAAAGTGGATTTTATTTAATTCTCATTCCTTAACCGCAGAGTACGCAGAGTTCACAGAGGAAGAGAAGAGAGAGATGAATAATTTCGGTGCACACCGAAAGGATATAATACCACTTCTAAATACTTAGGCTACCCATCGAGTTCGATCGGCGGGGAACTGCGACGGTAAGCTGTTCGGCATTTAAAGGACTTGCGTAAGGTGCGTCAGCATCTAAGGTTTTCCGTTTCAGCGTAAGGGTTCGCGAATGACGCACCCTACTAGCCTCGTTACTGGTTTAAATGCTCCACAGCTTACAAGTTCCAAATACTACCGCTAGGCCAGCGTACCTCTTACCAATTTTTAAGTTCGAGTATCGGAAGCGCCAAGATTATAAGAAACTTTTGACGGCTCAACTGTTACTACTTCCGAAATAGATTGTTCTGCCGCTACCTCTAAAGTTGGCAGTGGTAGATGCTTCATTTCCCAAACTTTCAGCAAAATTAGATATTCATAAAAAGCTTGCAGCGTGCACCAAGCCAATCCTGCTTGGCCGTCAAGAAATCCGCCCAGTAAAATATACATATAGAAAAAGCGCACCACAGGCCGCAAAGGCAAGCGCAAAGAAAAATCTTTCAAAGCGCGACGCCTTTCCACCTCCGATGCGCCAAACAATAAATCCCACCAATTTACTTGACCGGCTTCTAATTGACGGAGAGTTTCAGCCGCCTCGTCATTCGAGTAGCGGTTGTGCTTTTCAATCCAGCGGGAAAGACCTTTGCTGCAAGTATAGTGAGGGTAAGTTTCCTTCAAAAAGTGAGTAGGCCCGTTGCAGACTTCCCGTTCAGTGTGACCGTAGTCAGTAAACCACACTCGGTCTTTGCGAAAGAGACGCATTTGATAACGGGGATATTGAGTGCTGCGGCGAATCCAGCGCTCCATAAATATTACTTTTTCAGCTACGTAATAGCCGATATATTCTTGACTTTCGATCGCCTTTAAGCATTCAGCAAACAGTGCAGGCGTCATCCGCTCGTCAGCTTCGAGGATGTAAACCCATTCGTACTTGCACGGGACTTCTTGGAGCATCCAAGTCCGCTGGCGTCCGTGAGTTTCAAAGCGGTGCTGCACTGTTTGCACGGCATAGTTCTGAACAATCTCAAGGGTGCGATCGGTGCTGAAAGAATCAACTACAATGATATCGTCACAAAGCAGTGCAGATTCAATGCAAGCGGCGATATCAATCTCTTCGTTGTAAGTCAGAATATAAATTGAGAACATTCCCAGCTTTGAGTAAGGGCAAACTATTGGGTAAACAAACTATTTCTCAGGGATGTCTCGACCAGCGCGATCCCTGCCAGCGCTGGTCAATTTTTGCGGCGGCCGAACCGCAGAATTCCCATACTTCTCAATCCCGTCCAACCAACAGTAATGTAGCCTATCGCTAACAACAAACTGTTGATTCCCGTCTGCAAACTCGAATTTCTCGATCGAGTTCTTAACTCTTTCTCTTTTTGTTGCTTGCGGGTGCGAATCTCGTTGCGAGCTTGAGTGGGAAGTGATTGAGCTTGCTGTTCCAGGAACTTGTCGAGGGCTTTCGGGTCATTTTTCGACTCCTCAAGCACAGCTTTCAATTCCTTGGGAACCTCTGGACTCTTGAGTGCTTGTTGCAGCTTCCCGTCGTCTTGCAGCAGCGCCCCTATCTGGCTGCGACGCTCGCTTTTGAGCTGTTCTACCTGAGCTTTAAATTGAGGGCTTTTAAGTTGTGCCTCAAGCTGACCTTCCGCTTGTCCCGCTTCTTGATCGACTTGAGCCAGAGCATCCTTGAGTTCCAAACGAGTATTGTTGAGGTGAACGGGAACCAGAGATAGGTAAACTAGACCTAACAAGCTGGAAATCAACAGCGCCCAGAATCGCAAGTCCAGCCAAACGTTGCGTCGCTCAATAGAGACTCCACTGCTGCTGTCAACCCAAAAGCCAGTCATCAGGAGGGCGATACCGATCAAAGGAATAATGCCCTTGTCAACTATCTGAGTTGCAGCAGTCAACTGCCAGCCTCGATTGAGAAGGTCTGAAGTTTCTCCCGGCAGCGACAGAACAATGCAGTCAAGCAAAGCAGAGAGAATCAAGATAATCCCGACTACTTTGAGAGTTCGAGCAGCTACTGAAGAAAATTGACGGCTATTACTTGCTTTCATAATTCGTGTTAGATAATTCTACACCGTTAGATTCAAGGGGGTAGTTGAGTGGATTTTGTTGAACGAGTTTAGCTATTTTCCACCAAAATAGCTGCTTCGGGTACCGAACTCGACTTTCCTCTGGGTTTTCACAGGCTGCGGTTGCGACCCAAAAGGTCGAGTTTCTGCACAGCTATATAGAGTTGGACACAGGAGGCTGTGCGCTTCTGGGTTGGCTGTAAAGCTTGGTCAAGATAGCGCCCAGAAACTGCAGCAAGCAACTGCTGGCTTCTTCTCTAGTCTGACGAATCCAGCGTAAAGATGAGCTCTGCACGCTTGGGTTCGGTGCTTTTAACTAGCTTTCGCTCGCGCGGCGGTGTCAGAAATAAGAGACACAGGAGGAGCGCGTTTTGTTGGGTCTCACCCCCTAGGGCTCTCACTCCCCGATCGCCTGCCCGATGCGGTGGAACTCTCATCCCTTGTCTTATAGTAATTGATATAAGAGAGGGCGGGAATAAATAATTGTTTACCAACCTTTTTAACCTCGAATTACCAACAGCAGGATATGGCAGTCACAGATAGACGAGTAGCTATTTTTTACGGGGGATTATGTTTTATAAATCAGCTTAACATTCGGTAATTTTTACTGAGATATTCTGGCTTGTAAGTTACCAAACACTAATTAATAGTTACTCATAAGCAAGTATTAATCAGTGGCAGATTGACTGATTTATTTTTTAATAACGCAAGTGCAAACTCTCACATTTTTTGGTAGGATAAATTTGAGCGCTGTTCAAATTGGGTGGTAATGACTGCAATGATTTCTGATGTTTATACGTTGAGAGAACTTGAAAGATCGATCGCATCCGATCCGGACAAGTGGCGTCCGATCGTGTTTACTAACGGGTGCTTCGATATCCTGCACTGCGGTCACGTCCGCTATTTGCAGGCGGCAAAAAATTTGGGGCGATCGCTCGTGGTGGGATTGAATAGCGACGCCAGCGTGCAAGCTATCAAACCGCAGCAGCCGGGATTGCCACCCCGCCCGATCGTACCGGAAAATCAGCGAGCCGAAGTGTTAGCAGCCCTCAAACCAGTAGACGCTGTAGTAATTTTTTCCGAAATTACAGCAACTAAACTGATAAATATCCTGAAGCCTGATATATACGTTAAAGGAGGCGACTATCAAGTCGAAACTCTGCCGGAAGCACCGGCCGTTATCGCCGGAGGTGGCAAGATTTCCTTAATCGAAATAGAAGTTCCGAGTTCTACCAGTGCGATCGTCAAACGCATTTTGCAGTTAGGTACTTAACCCTCGATCGCAAACAGCAAACAGTGAGCTAAACTCAGAAGTTGCCCCATCAAAAAACACGCTTGGTGCGATAGCTCATACAACTTCATCCCAATTGCTAAGCAGGAGATAATTTTAATGGAACTCACAAGCAATAACACGATCGCGGAAATCCTACAAAGACACAAAGCAGAGTTACTAGCAGACTGGCTCAAAGAACTGCAAAATACCGGGCTGCGGCGGGACGACTTGATGAGAGCCAAAGAATTGCGCTCCGAGTGTCAAGAGTTCCTGCAATTGCTCCACATTGCAGTCGGACACGGTAACTTTAGCGACATCCAGACACCCGAATGGGAAAATATGCGGGTGTTACTAGCAGAAGTTTCGCGATCGCGCGTTCAGAGAGGCTTTACTCCCTCAGAGATAGCGAGTTTCATTTTATGCTTCAAAAAGCCATTGTTCGATCGGCTTTGTCATGAACTGACAGAAAACCGCGACGCACTTGTCGAACAACTTTGGCTTTCCACCAGTTTATTAGACCAGCTTGGCCTTTGGGTGACAGAAATTTTTCTCAAAGCTCGCGAAGAAGTCATCGAACGCCAACAGCAAGAAATGCTCGAATTGTCAACACCCGTAGTCAAACTTTGGCAAGGCATTCTAGCTTTACCCATGATCGGGACTCTCGACAGTGCCCGCACTCAAATAGTAATGGAAACTCTATTGCAGGAAATCATGGAAAGCGGCTCAGAATTTGCGATTTTAGACATTACAGGCGTGCCGACTGTTGACACTTTAGTTGCTCAACATTTATTAAAAACTGTAGCTGCCGCCCGTTTAATGGGTACTGAGTGCATCATCAGTGGCATTCGCCCGCAAATAGCTCAAACCATAGTTCACTTGGGAGTTGACTTGCAGGATATTCTCACAAAAGCTACTTTAGCAGATGCTTTTAAAGTCGCGTTGCAGCGCCAAGGTTTAACTATAAAAAATATTAAAGAGGAAAAATAAACATATTGCAGTC
The DNA here is from genome assembly GCF_036705125.1 of Microcoleus sp. B7-D4. Lineage (NCBI taxonomy): Bacteria > Bacillati > Cyanobacteriota > Cyanophyceae > Oscillatoriales > Microcoleaceae > Microcoleus > Microcoleus sp. B7-D4. The sequence goes on along the minus strand of NZ_JAUBTT010000126.1, from coordinate 4,028 downwards.
TGAGATGAAAATTTTAGTAAAGCTTAACACATAGGTGAATTTGTGGAACGAATACCGATCCTTCAAATGGGAGAATTTTTGCTAGTAACAATTCAAGTAGATATGCACGATCGCTTAGCAATGACGCTGCAAGATGACCTGACAAACCGCATTGTCAAAACAGGCGTCAAAGGTGTGTTGATAGAAATTTCTTCCCTAGAAATTGTGGATTCTTTTATCGGTCGCATTATCAACAATATCGCTAGTATGTCACGAATTTTAGATGCGGAAACAGTTGTGGTCGGGATGCAGCCAGCGGTTGCTATTACGCTCGTTGAGTTGGGGCTTTCCCTGACAGGAGTTCGCACAGCTTTAAGCGTTGAAAAGGGCATGATTTTGTTAAGAAAATCCTTGGGGTTTTCTGTTGACAAGGAAGATTAATTGTCCCCAGACTGAGGCACAGGCAGTCAAGAAACCTAGTTTGTTTGTAGATACCTTGTTGACAAACCGAAGATTTCTTAGGACAGGGCTTACGCACTCCAGGGGGTTAAATCAAGGGTTTGAGATTCCTGCACTATGTTCTCTTTTGAGAGAAAATCGTAGTAAGTGCGTAAGTCCTATTAGGAGAAACTAAGTTGATGAGTGTAAGTCCTATATTTTGGGGAGAAGTTCTATTTTGGTACAGTAGCCGCCATGTCAAAACGTGAGACACTAGAAATCCGATCGTCATCCGATATAGTCCACGTCCGACAGCAAGTGCGAACTTGGGCTGTAGCAATGGGATTCGGTTTACTAGACCAAACGAAAATCGTTACCGCAGCCAGCGAACTCGCCCGCAATACTGTAGAGTACGGCAAAGGGGGAACTGTAACTCTCGAAACGCTGCAATTAGGCACTCGCAAAGGGCTGAGGCTGATTTTTGAAGACAAGGGCCCGGGAATTCCAGACATCGAATTGGCAATGACTGACGGTTATACTTCTAATCACGGTTTGGGTTTGGGGCTCAGTGGTTCCAAGCGGTTGATGCACGAATTTGAGATTGTTTCCAAAGTCGGTAAGGGGACTAAAATTGCGATCGTCCGCTGGCGGTGAGTAAGTAATACGATTTGAGAGTTGAGATTTTAGATTAAAGCATTGGGAAGGACGGAGGACGATCGGGGTTTGGAGCTTGCGTATAGTTGTATTATTTTTTTAATTGGTATAAATAGCAACCAGCACAGCCAAGAAGTGATTCTTGGCATCCCACACCATACCCGGAGAGGGTTGGCCTATGGAGGATTTCATTATGAGAACTGATAAAAAATGATAGATGCCGTAGCCCTGCCCGTAACAGAAGAAAGTCAAGTGGGAGAAGCGCGCCGAATTGCAGTCGCCCTCGCGACGGAAGTCGGATTTAACGAGACCGATCGCGGTAAAGTGGCAATTGTTACCACGGAAGCCGCAAAAAACCTGGTCAAGCACGCCCGCGAAGGAGAACTTTTGCTGCGAACATTAAAAACAGCGACAGGATATAGCATTGAAATAGTAGCGCTAGACCGCGGCGAAGGAATGGCAAATGTCGCGCTGTGTCTGCGGGACGGTTTTTCTACAGCGGGAAGCCCTGGAACTGGACTGGGGGCAATTCAACGCCTCTCTACTTTTTTTGATATTCATTCTGTACCAAAACTGGGGACAGCCTTATTAGCGCGGCTGGAACCGACCCAAAATAGCCGGGAAGCATCCCCAAACAGCAATTACTTGGAATTTGGGGTCGTCCACTTACCGAAAGCAGGAGAGCAAATTTGCGGGGATTCGTGGGCGACGGAAAATCACCTTGACAAAAACCTGATCTTAGTTGCAGACGGGCTCGGCTACGGGGATTTGGCGGAGGAAGCGTCTGGCGAAGCAGTGCGTGTATTTGAGGAAAACGCCAAACTCGGGCCGAAAGCAATTTTAGAGAAGGCGCACGCTGCTTTAAAAAATACCAGAGGAGCGGCTGCGGCGATCGCCCAAATCGATCGTACCCAACAAACAGTTTGTTTTGCCGGAATTGGCAACATCAGCGGTGTAGTTGTCACAGATAACCAAAGCCGCAGCATGGTTTCCTACAACGGCACAGTTGGACATATGATGCGAAAAGTAGCAGAATTTGTTTATCCTTGGTCGCAGCAGTCCCTACTCATCATGCACTCCGACGGTTTGGCGGCGCAGTGGAATTTAAACCGCTACCCGGGTTTAGCCTCCAGACATCCTGCTTTAATCGCAGCCGTGCTCTACCGGGACTTCAAACGCACTCGCGATGACATGACAGTTATAGTAGCCAAGGTAAGAGAAGCAGCGTGAGTTACCCAATCCTGACGACGGAAGTCCGCTTTGAACAAGACATCGTACAAGTACGCCAAAGAGCTCGCCAAATTGCCGCATGGCTGGGATTCGATTCCCAAGTACAAACCCGCATCGCCACAGCAGTTTCCGAAATTGCCCGCAATGCTTTCAAATATGCAGGCGGCGGCAAAGTAGAATTCATTGTAGAGGGAGAATCGCCCCAAATTTTTCGGACTCGGATTTCCGACACCGGGCCGGGAATTGCTGATTTACCGGCTGTGTTAAGCCCGAATTTTCGATCGCAAACCGGCGCGGGACTCGGTTTAGCAGCAGCGAAACGGTTGATGGACGAAGTGAAAATCGACTCTCGGCCCGATCGCGGAACGGCTGTACAATTAATTAAGCAGTTTTCCAAACATATGCCTGCGCTGAGTGCGATCGAACTAAATCAATTAGTTGACAAACTAGCGCGCCAAATTCCCGAAGATCCCTATGCCGAAATTCAGCAGCAAAATCAAGAATTACTACGCACTTTAGACGAACTCCGCCAGCGTCAAGAAGAACTCGTACAATTAAATCAACAGCTAGAAGATACCAATCGCGGAGTCCTGGCACTTTACGCTGAATTGAACGATAAGGCCGAATCTCTCCGGCGCGCCAGCGAACTCAAAACCAGCTTTCTCTCCAATATGAGCCACGAGTTTCGCACTCCGCTAACGGCAATTATGAGCCTTTCGGAAATATTGTTAAATCGCCTCGACGGAGAACTTTCAGCCGAACAGGACAAGCAAGTAAATTACATTTACAAATCCGCCGAGTCTCTCGCAGAACTTGTCAACGACTCGTTAGATTTAGCCAAAGTGGAAGCCGGAAAACTAACTGTTCGCTTGGCTGATTTTGAAGTCGAAGATTTGTTCAGCGCCCTGCGAGGAATGATGCGCCCCCTGCTTCCCCAAAACTCTGCCGTTTCTCTAATTTTTGAAGATACTCTCGAACTTCCAATCCTCACAACCGACGAGGGAAAAGTTTCTCAGATTTTGCGAAATCTGATTTCTAATGCCCTCAAATTTACCGAAGCAGGTGAAGTTCGAGTTGCTGCGGAAATAGGAGAGGAGGGGACAGTTACTTTTTCAGTAGCAGATACGGGCATGGGTATTCCCCCAGCCGACCAAAGGCGGATTTTTGAAGAATTTGTCCAAATAGAAAATCCCTTGCAGAAGGGCGTAAAAGGCACGGGATTGGGATTGTCTCTGTGCAAAAAACTGGCGGAATTTCTAGGGGGAAGTATTGAAATCCAAAGTTCGCCTGGAGTGGGTTCGACTTTTTTTGTCACACTGCCAATTCTGTATCCTGGAGAGGAAGAAAACCCTTTGGAAATGTCCGCTGCTAAGGCAGATGAAATACCGCTGACAAGCGCGAATTCTCGTAGCTTGCGGGGTTCCGAATCATCGCCAGCGGGGGATTCAGCAGCCAAAGTTTTGATTGGGGAGGATGAAGATAGTTTTTCGGTATTTGCTGAAAAACTTGCTGGCAGAAATTCATTGTACTGCGATATAGGTCGCCGACGGCGCTGAAGCAGGGCGGTTTCATTATCACGAAAATCAGGCTTTTGTAGGGGTAGTGCCCCCGTGCCTACCCCCCCGTGCCTACCCCCCCGTGCCTACCCCCCCACAGACGACTTCACAGGCGTTTGGGACATGGGGGCAGCCACGGGGGGCAGCCCCTACAAGAGAATGAAACAGCCC
>NZ_JAUBTT010000125.1:0-20065 GCF_036705125.1 Microcoleus sp. B7-D4 | reverse complement strand
AGAAGAGTAATCATACATTTAAAAGTCAAATAATTGTCATGCCAGATGGTAGAGATATCGTTGATGTTGTGGCAGGGAAACCTGGACCTAAAAGCGATATAACTTTATTCCGAGAAGAACGCTCACGGTTTGACCCTCAACTCATATTTAAGGGAGATAAAGCTTACGTTGGAGAAGCTTTAATTACAACTCCCGGGTAAACGCATCTAAATTAAGTTGACAGAAAATCATATTTGTGCGTGAGTCTTGTTCGGGAAAAATCCTTCTTAAAACTCTTAAATCCGATGGAATTAACCCAGTAAAAATCGAGCTTTAAGAACTTCTAAATTCTCGAAGCTGAATCAATTTAGATCGGGAATCTGTTTGAGTTTTCTAGCGTTAACTGGCAGAGTTTAAGATTTGGACTAAATAATTATTATCCATTCCCGCCAGATACCGCTTCATTTTTAAACTTCCTTTAAATCCTTTTTCTTGTTTCAGTAAATTGATGGCACTCGCGACGTAGAAGAGCAAAGTTTTCAGGAAAATTATCTTTACGAATCCGACTCTTGTCTTCACAAAAAGTAACATCCCATGTCCAATGTAAGCTATTTTCAATACCCCAATGACTGCGGATTGCTTGAGAAATCTTCTCGGCATTACTGGCTAAACTACTCAAATAAAAGCCAACTTCTGTGGTTGTTTTATTCCACAAACGTCTTTCACTTACGATCATCATAACCGTTTTCAATCCAGCCCATAATGATTGATTATGAAGAGATGGAAGCTCTGAGACTGCCACCGTCCAAATTTGTCTTTTTTCAACTCGATGATGCCCGGCTTCTATTTGTTGATAATAGCTATGCTCTCTGCCACCAAACTCTTCTTTTCTAGCTAATTCAAACCAGTTTTTTACGTCTTCATGAAGAAGTTTTTGATTCCCTTTTAGCGCTAAAAGATAATCTCCTTTCTTCTTAATTATCAGCGCTGCTATTTCTTTCTGACATCCCAAAGCATTGATGGTTATTATGCTTCCAGCAATTTCTAGCACCTCTAACAAAGCCGGAATTGCCGTCACTTCGTTAGATTTCTTATTGACTTTTTTTGCCCTAAAACTAATTGATGGGATGAAGACCATGCACTGACTATATGCAATGGTTTTTGGCTGTGATTCCGGTCATAAGATTGTTTCATTGTTTTGCCATCTATGGCTAGGACTTCTAGCTCCAACTTTTGGGTTATTGAATTTATCCAACTCAAAAAACACTCTTGAAACTGCTGCGGTTCAATTCGAGCAAAGAAGGAGACTAAATGTATCATGAGAAGGAATTCCATTCGGCAGTTCTAGAAAACCTTTCAGCCATTCATATTTGGTTGTTCCATAGAGTTCTATTGCTTCCCATCCATCTGCACCGCGTCTGGACAGCTAGAATCGCAATTGCTACAATATCTATTAATAAATGCTGTTTACTTCTTTCTATTCTTGGATCGGTCAAGGTTCCAAAATGGTTTAAAAAACAAGCGTTCAATAAGTGTGTCGGGTTCGATACACCTATTGTTTTTTGTTGGGCAGTTAAAGTCGAAGTAAACCCTTTCGCCATCGATCGCACCTAATTACGCACTTGATTTAGCCCAATACTTCATCTTATCATGTTTTAGGTTGAAATTAAGATGCGTTTACCCTGGGACTCTGACTCTGACTCTGATTCTTTTGAATTGTCAACTTTGGCTGTCTCTGATTTCTGTATCAGATCGCTCGATGGTGGTTTTTATGATGTTTTACTATTACTGGGCTGTCTCTCTTGGAGCTTTTCGAGCTTTTGTTGTAATTTTTCAATCAGCTTCTGTTGGGTGAGCACAATTTTGACCAGCTCCTGGTGGCTCAACTGGTCAACCATTTCTAATTTTAGTGCTGCTGATAACTCTGACTTTTCGCTCATCTGACTACATTACCATATTGTTCGGCTCTCTGCGGAACTATTTTTACCTGAATCCTTACCTGCCAACAATGGACAATCTCAAAAACCCGCCCCGACCGGGATATTATGGTTAATCGATCGGACATGACATGAAACCACAGATAAACGCAGATAAGCGCCGATTTCCTTGGCAGTTTATCTGCGTTAATTTGCGTTCATCTGCGGTGAAAAATTAAATCTGATTATCTTCAGAAAAAAGTCCCAACAAAGGGCCGAGAATAGCGCCGAAAACAAAGCCACCGGCGTGGGCCCAGTAGGCAACTCCCCCGGATTCCATGCCGACACTTGCCGGGGCATTCAAGGAAGCCAGCCCGCTCAATGCTTGCTGTGCAAACCAAAATCCTAGAAAGAAGAAAGCGGGGACTCTGACGGTGGTAATAAAAATTCCCAATGGCAGGAGTGTCAGAACTTTAGCTTGGGGATATCTGAGAATGTAAGCTCCCATCACGCCTGCGATCGCGCCGCTAGCACCTAGGGACGGAATGGCAGATGCTGAGGAGAAAAACCACTGAGTTAGTGATGCTAAAACGCCGCAAGTAAGGTAAAATATTATAAATTTGACGTGTCCTAAACGGTCTTCTACGTTGTTGCCAAAAATCCACAAAAATAACATATTTCCGGCAATGTGAAGAAAGCCTGCGTGCAGGAATTGGGAGCTAATTAGTGTCGTCCATTCGGGAAATGGCGAAGCTGGCAGAGCAACCCGACACATATTGCTTAACTGGCAAGGAATTACGGCCCAAGAGTAGAAGAATTGCGTTAATTGTCGATCGCCCAAACTGAGTTCGTACAAAAATACTAATATGTTTGCGGCAACCAGCCCGTAGGTGACATAGGGAGTGATAGTAATGGGATTTTCATCGCGTAAGGGAACCACGGCCTTTTTTCCTCATCAAAATATTGGCAACACAGTAGCGCATTTATAGCCCAGGTGTCTCCTGTCTAAAGGAAGAGGGAACAAACCAATCGATTTTAGATTTTAGATTTTAGATTTTAGATTTAAAGAATTGAAGGATTGAAGAATTGAAGAAAGCGACCTCATATCATTTCCGGTCGAGGGATCGCGATTGTTGTAGGGGCGGGTTCACCAACAATACCTGCCAATAATTGACAATCTCAAAAACCCGCCCCGACCGGGATATTATGGTTAATCCATCGGACATGATATTACGGATATATCCGAGGGCTGGTTAATCGATTTTAGATTTTAGATTTTAGATTTTAGATTTTAAGAATTGAAGAATTGAAGAAAGCAACTTTACGGATGTATCCGGGGGCTGGTTATCGGATACTATATTTTTTTTCTGCACGGATGAATCCAGGGGCTTTTACCGCCATCGGATGCCGCAAGCTTCCTTCAAACTCGCCGTTTCCCGCTGAAACCAAAATAAAACCCTCCACCTTGCAGTTAGTTGAATATCTGCTTTTTAGTGTTGGGTTTTATTTTACCGCAAAGGCGTATATTGTAGGATTGCAGAGGAAGTTTGTAGTTGCGATATTGGTACTGGTTTTCACATCTCAACCAAACTACAAACTTATTTATCCCCTTGCTGATTACATTTTTACAGCGGGGCTAGTCGAAGGTTTAGGCGACTTAATTTCCTGGGAAGCTGCACGGGCGCGGAAGAGTTTAGCAACGACTTGTTCACACTTAGACAAATCCGATTCTATCTCTGTCAAAATCGCCGTTGATACGGGATCTGTTAACTTCACCCGCAGGTTGTTGATATCGACAACACCGGTTTGCAAATCACCGAGAGTGCTCCGCAGCAAAAACGTTTCATCGCTTCCTTGCATCGAAGCTTTTAATTTAGCGTATTTGTCAGCAATTTGGGCAGGAATTGAGGGTTTTTCCCCGAAATCGTTGAGGCGTTTTTCGATAGCGAGGATGTGGTTCTGTTTATTTTGAATCATTTCTCTCAAGAGCGATCGCAAATCGCTGTCTTGGGTTTTTTCCGCATAATGTTCAAAGGCTTCGCAAGCATAGCGTTCCCCTGCGAGGGCGGTATTCAAAGCTTTAACAATGTCGCCTTGTGTCGAACCTCCCCAACCATTAGCTAATTTCCACCATTCTGCATTTTTGTCAGTTTCTTCTGGCAAACCGACTGCTTTTCCGCCGTAACCGAGGCGAGCCATAATTGCGGTGGTAAATATTGCTAAATCTCCAGGTTGGCGGGAAGTGATCAAGTTACCGTCAACTACTAAAGCTTCGTTGATGTAGTTAGCTCCGGCATTAATCATGTCTGTTTTAATTGCCAAGAAACCTGTGGCATTTTTGCCTTTCAGCAAGTCGGCTTCAATCAAAACTTGCGGGCCGTGGCAAACAGCAGCGACAATTTTCCCTTGCTCAAATGCTTCTCGTACAAAACGTACTGTATTGGGGTTAGTCCGCATTGTATCGGGAGCCATCCCGCCGGGAATTATCACTGCATCGAATTCTGCGGGGACTGCTTCAGTGGTAGTTCCGTCAGCCTGCTGGGCAACTTTTCCTTGTTTTCCTGCATACTTTTCATTTGTCCGCGAACCGAGGACAACTACATCAAAATTTGCTTGTTTTAAGGCGTTGTAAGGAACTAAAAATTCCGAATCTTCAACTCCATTTTCAATGAGTATGGCAACTCGTTTTGTGTTGCTACCATTATCGGTTGTCATAATCAAATTTCCTCAGACTATCTTTTTATCTAACCATAAATGATTTATGATGTTTTTAGCGTCTTGCTAAAGTGATAAATTACTTGGTTTTAAAAGCTGTCAGCGTGAGCCTTGAGAGGTATTTTACAGTAATTGTCTCAATGCACGTATGAGGCTCCATTAATGTCGATCGTAGTCCCGGTAGCGTGCGTAGCCAAACCGGATGCTAAAAACGCGATAACATTAGCAACATCTTGAGGAGGAGCGATTTTGCCGATCGGGATATCGCGAATAATATCAGCTTCACCGAACTCCTGAATAAACTGATTAGACATTTCTGTACTGACAAATCCGGGGGCAACTGTAAAAGCCAAAATATTATCAGCCGCAAACCCTCTAGCAATACTGCGAGTTAAAGCAACAATAGCGCCTTTAGAAGCGGCGTAGTGCAGATAATTCGGGTCATCGCCGCGAAAAGCAGCGCGACTTGCTATATTAATAATTGTACCGCCCCTGCGACTTTGAAAATGCAGAATAGATTCTCGGCACAAATCGGCAACGGCAACTAAATTAACTTGTAGAGTTTGCTGCCAAGCTGAAGACCAAATATCGAACTCGTCCTCTATACCCGCTGACTGCATAATCCCCGCATTATTAACTAAAATATCAATATGGCCCCGCCATTTTAAAGCATCTCGCCACAAAGTCGAAGCCGCGTTTTCCACCATCAAATCTGCTGCCAATAAATAACAGCGATCGCGCGCAACACTTGCTGCCACCGCTTCAGCTTCTTTCTGACTGCGAAAGTAATGCAAAATCACCTCAGCCCCAGCATTAACCAGAGTCCGCACCGTCACTGCACCAATCCCTTTCGAGCCACCTGTTACTAAAATTACCTTTCCGGTTAAATCAATCATTTATCTCTCTCTTTTCTCTTTCTCTGTGACCTCTGCGCCCTCTGCGGTTAATAAAAAAATAAATCCCCTTCACACACGAAATAGAATTGCTCTATGATATAGCACATTCCATCTAAGGTGTATGCCATTTCCTTATGCTGATAGATATCTGCCACACACATCTCCAAAAACGTCCAAATCCTTTGCCCTGTTGGTGTATATTAGAAATATAGCCACTGCTTACAGCACTATAGCTTCTTTGTCATTAAACTCGATAACTACAGCGGCTTCGGCAGCAAAGGTCGAATCAGCTCCATAATTCGATCAGAATTAAAATTATTGATATAATCAGTTAGTGCTTTGGACAAACTTGCTTTGGATTCGGGAATTTGTAGAATTAATTCATTCATAACTTCGGTATCGAGATAGTAAGCGGCTTGATACATTTGTTCTAACCACTGGGGGGGCATCATGGATATATCTTCTACAGACACCGTTTCAACTAATGGTTTTTGTGGAGTTTGTTCTACGACTTCGTAGATATATTGTACTCCCAAATATTTAGCGAGTTTATCAAAAAGTTCTCTCTGCTGAAATGGCTTGCTTATAAAGTCGTTGCAGCCAGCCCTAAGAACTTTCTCTCGATCTTCTTCCAAAACACTGGCAGTTAAAGCAATAATGACAGTTTCTTGGCTCTGAGGGCGTTCTCTAATATATTTAGTAGCTGTGTAGCCATCCACGATCGGCATTCGCAGATCCATCAGAATCAGGTGTGGCAGCCAACTCTCCCACAGTGAGAGTGCCTCCACTCCCTGTTTTGCTTCTCTCACCTCAAAACCAACCGAGGTCAGGATCTCGACTAACAAGCGACGATTTTCTTCTAAATCTTCAACAATAAGAATGCGGTAAGTCGGTTGTCCGGGAGCTAAACCAATTACTCTTTGATTAATTGATTCTGGGGGTAAGGATGCTGATTGAGGTAACTGTACACCAATCTCAAAGGAAAAAGTGCTACCTCGGTTCAAAGTGCTTTTAACCTGAATCTGACCGCCCATAAGTTTGACGAGTTTTTGACTGATGGCTAAACCAAGCCCCGTGCCTTGACTCAAATTATTCCCAGCTTGGGTTTGCACAAAAACCTTAAATAATTTATCAATTTCTGTGGGCGAAATTCCCACGCCTGTATCCTCAACTTCAAAACATAGGTGACAGGATGTTTTGTCTCTTTGTGTTGCTCTTACCCGTAGGGTGACGCTTCCGTGATTGGTAAACTTAATCGCATTACCGAGCAGATTGACCAATACTTGATAGAGTTTTTTCTCGTCACTCTGCACAAATTGAGGAATGTCTGGATCTCGCTCGACAATTAGCTGCACTACTTTAGATTGGACTTTAACTTGGAACATTTCTTCGATAGAAGTCAGCAAACTTGTCAAATCAAACTCAGAAGGATTGAGAGTCATCCGTCCGCTCTCTATTTTGGATAAATCTAAAATATCGTTAATCAAATCCAATAAATGTTTACCGCTACGATTGACAATCTCTAAACGTTCTTGGAGAGAACGAGTCAGATTGCTCTCATAGCTCATCAATTGCGTGAATCCCAAAATTGAGTTGAGGGGGGTGCGGAGTTCGTGGCTCATATTGGCGAGGAAGACTGTCTTGGCTTGGTTTGCTTCATTTGCCTGATGAAATTCCAACTCCGCTTGTTTACGATCGCTAATGTCAATTAAATATCCCAAAATTTCTACTGGTGTACCTGAATTATCTCGAATTAGTTTAAGCTGACTGAGCATCCAGCGATAAACCCCATCGGAGCGACGAAAACGGTATTCGTGGAAGTAAAAATCATTAACGAATAGATTTGCTAAGCCATTAAGCACTGGTTTTACATCATCTGGGTGTAAGTGATTCACCCAAAATTTAGAATCTTCTAAAAACTCGCTGCTTTCGTAGCCCAATATATCTTTGATATTTTCGCTGATGAACGTTGCTCCATAATCGCCAGCAGCTTTACTGCTAAAAATGACCACGGGGCTATAGTTGAGAAGAAAGTTGAGGCGATTTGTGGTAGCTTGCAAGGCTTGCTCAGCCAGTTTTAGCTCTGTTGCGTCTTCCTGAACGGCAACATATACAGTTCCGTATTCAGGATGCTCAAACATGGATGTATGAACTCTGCACCAAAAGAGAGTTCCATCTTTCTTTCTATTCTGGACTTCATATTTCGCTTCCCCGGTCTGTTCAATTTGAGTGACGATATCTAGAACGGCTACATCTGGTGTAACCTTTGTATCGACATAATTCAAAATACCAAGGGGTTGACCTGCGAGTTCGTCCTCTGTGTAGCCAAACATAGCGTCAAAGGTAGGGTTGGTGTAGACGATCATGAGGTCTGAGGCTTTGATTAAGCACACTCCTCCTGCCATGTTATTCATAATAACGCTTTGAAGTTCTAGGGTCTTTTGAGCTTCTTTTCGAGCCGTAATTTCTTGTATTTGAGAAATAAAATGCAGTGGATTTCCCTGTCCATCTTGTACTAGCGATCCATTAAGAATAATCCAAATAATGTGTCCTTCTTTATGGAAATACCGTTTTTCCAGTTGGTAAGTTGAAATTCTTCCTGCTAATAGTTGATGTGCATAACTAAGATCGCCGTCTAAATCGTCAGGATGGGTGATGTCTTGGAAAGTTAACGCTAACAACTCTTCTGAGGAGTAGCCAAGAATCTGACATAAGGCAGGATTGACTTTAATCCAGTACCCATCAAGTGAAACGATCGCCATCCCGATAGAGGCATCTTCAAACGCATGGCGAAACTGCTCTTCACTGTTTCGTAAAGCCATCTCAATTTGTTTGCGATCGCTAATATCGCGCAAAATCACAGTAAATACCGTTTCGTCTCCCATTTCCAGCTTAGAAATAGAGGCTTCAGCCGAAAACTGCGTTCCATCTTGACGACGACCCAAAATCTCGCCTCGTTCTCCCATCCTTCGCGCTCTGCTAGAAGACTGTGCAAATTGTTTGATATGCTGCGGATGTGCATCTCTAAACTGTTCTGGCAGCAGTAAATTCAGTGGCTCCCCTAAAATATCCTCAATTTTATAGCCAAACATCTTTTCTGCCCCTTGATTAAACAGGGTAATGCGTTGAGTGCGATCGACTGAAATAATTGCATCATTGGCGATTTCTAGAATTCCCGCAAAACGAGCCTGCGATTTTTGTAAAGCATCTGTTCGTTCAGCCACAAGAATTTCTAAAGTTTCGTTAAGTTTTTTAATTTCTTTTTCCGCTTTTTGGCGCCTGTAATCTATCTGGTTTAAAGAGCGAGCCGTCCCCAAGATGAGAATTGAGAACGTGACAACCATAATAGTTGAACGCAATGTATAGCCAAAATTAACGTTATACCAGCCTAAATTTTGTCCCTGAAGAGTCAACCAGTTCACTGTCACTGGAAAGAGCGTCCCCCAAGGCAGCAACCACCGAACCATTACTCCGCCAACTAGGGGACTGGTTACTACTTGCATTAATCCTTCCTTGGGGCGGAGCCATAAAATTCCTCCATAGAGGATGAAAAAGGTGGCGATCGTGTTTACGGGTTGAGTCGTCGTAATTGTGGCCAAACGTTCAAGAATATCGACATGGAATAGGTGTGCAAATAAAGCTAGTAGAGAAATTAAAGTTGCAACACTACTAAAAATCTGAGCCAACCAAGTATCCCGTTGGGAATTTTGCCCTAACAGTAACAGTGCTAGTCCCATCAGCACAAAATTTAGGGCGGTATTTACTCCCATTCTTCCCGGATAAGGAGTCGCTGAAGACACGACATCTCGGAAAAGCCACTCATCAATACCCAGCTTCCAACCAAAAATATACTGGCTCAGCGTCAGCATACCGATGATGATTATCAATCCTGCCATCCCTTGAGCGATGCGATTGTGCAGTCGGGTTCTTTGGTACTGCAACAATCTCAAAGACACTCCAGCCAGCAAAAAGCAAATTGCCGTGTTTGCTTTCATGGTCGCAGTCATACCGGGAAAACCACTTTTGAGTAGGGAGATGTCAAATTGCCAACCCAGCAGCACGAGACATCCGATCGCAATGACGGCTAGACTTGCCATTTGAGAAATCCGCTTGTTCATAAATCGCCTGCTTGGCTTGAAACAATGTTCTTCTAATGTTAGGCGAAGCGAAGAAGGGCAACCACGAGGGGACGGCCCCTAGCCGAACTATTCAGATTTTGTATGGTTGCGCCCCCTTGCCAGCCCCATATCTCCGGGAGCGCAGGACTTCTTTGTGGGTAAACTAACTTTTTTAACCGAATAATTAAACTATACTATTTGTGCATAGGTTTATATTCCTCTAGCAGGAAACTAGGGAAATGAGTATGATTCTCCATAGAACTAGCGATAGGGTTAGCGATCGAGCTACAAACTACCGAGGCAATATTTTAATTGTTGACGATCTGCCTGATAACCTGCGTCTGCTCAGGGATACTTTGAGTGCACATGGTTATAAAGTTCGCAGTGCCACGACAGGTGCAATGGCGCTGAGAGCCGCCCAATTGCCATCGACGGAGTTAATCTTACTAGATATTAAGTTGCCCGATCAGGATGGCTATGAAGTTTGCCGAAAATTAAAATCTGATGAGCGCACCGCCGACATTCCAATAATTTTTTTGAGTGCGCTAAATGAAACTTTTAATAAGGTGCAAGGGCTGGCTGCGGGAGGGGTAGATTATATTGCTAAGCCATTTCAAGTCGAAGAAGTATTAGCTCGTGTCGAAACCCACCTAACTATCGGAAGGCTGCAACAAAAACTCCAAAAGCAGAATTTACGTCTCTTGAGAGAAATTGAAGAACGGCAACGTCTCGAAGAGTCTCTCTTTGCCGAAAAGGAATTGGCTCAAGTGACACTGCAATCCATTGGCGATGCGGTCATTACTACTGATGCCCAAGGTAATGTGAGATATTTCAATCCTATAGCTGAGCAACTGACAGGCTGGAAAAATCATGAGGTTCAAGGAGTTCCTTTCTCTACGGTATTCCTAATTGTCGAGCAAGTAACGCGAGAGCCAGTAGAGAATCCTATAAACAAGGCTCTATTAGAGGAGCGAATTGTGACCTTAGCTAACAATACTATTCTGATTTCCCATGATGGAACCGAGTATCCCATTGCTGACTCGGCAGCACCGATTCGAGACCGCGAAGGTCAAATTATCGGGGCAGTCATGGTCTTTCATGATGTTACTGAATCGCGCTATCTCACCCGTCAACTCTCTTGGGAAGAAAATCACGATGCCCTGACGGGGTTAATCAACCGTCGAAAATTTGAGCAGCAGCTAGTGGAGGCGCTCGCCTCTGTTAAAGATAGCAATCAGCAGCACGCTCTCTGTTATTTAGATTTAGATCAGTTTAAAGTCGTTAACGATACCGTAGGTCATATTGCTGGCGATGAGCTACTGCGCCAAATCACAGCACTTATTCAAAAGGGAGTCCGTGCTAATGATATGCTGGCTCGCTTGGGAGGTGATGAATTTGGTATTTTGCTCACTCAATGTTCGCTCTCTCAAGCAACCCAGATTGCCGAAAACCTCAAAGACATAGTGCATCAATTTCGGTTTATTTGGAATGGCAAAACCTTTATCATCGGAGTCAGCATTGGAGTTGTTGCTATTGACCAAACCAGCCAAAATTTGATGGAGCTTCTGGGAGCGGCTGATGCAGCTTGTTATGCCGCCAAAGCCAGAGGCCGCAACTGTGTTCATATTTATAGTCTAGATGATAGTGAACTAATTAAACAACGTGGTCAGAGGCAGTTGATTGCCCAAATCAGCCGAGCGCTGGAAACCAATCGTTTTTGTCTCTACTACCAAAAGATTGTCTCTATTACCTCTAAACCATTAGTAGAGCATTATGAGATTTTGCTCAGAATGCTGGACGAAAATGGAAAAATAGTATCTCCTGCTCAGTTTATTCCCGCCGCCGAGCGTTACGGGTTGATAACAGAAATCGATTGTTGGGTCATCGAAAAGTTTTTCTCGAACTATCACAAATTGCCTGAGAAAGATGCTGTTAGTCAAGGCTTGTATACGATCAATCTATCTGGCGCTAGCATCAGTAACAATCAGTTTATGAGGTTTTTAATCGAACAATTTTCTCGCTACCAAGTCCCCCCACAAACCATTGGTTTTGAAATCACGGAAACGGCAGCCATTGCAAACTTTGAACAAGCCAGATATTTCATGGGCGAACTCAAAAAGATTGGCTGTTGCTTTGCTTTAGATGATTTTGGCAGTGGGTTGAGTTCCTTTGCGTATCTGATAAATTTACCAGTTGATTATCTAAAAATTGATGGTGCTTTTGTCAAAAATATTAGTCATAATTTGATTTCTCAAGCGCTCGTTGAAGGGTTTAATGGTATTGCCCATGCGATGAATCTTGAAACTATAGCTGAGTTTGTCGAAGACGAGACTATTTTAGAAAAATTGCGGGAGATTGGAGTAGATTATGCTCAGGGTTATGGGATCGCGCGCCCCGTGCCTATTAATTTTAATCGCTAGCCATCGCACGCTTGCCAGCGAACCCATTGCCTCACGCCTGCCCATTGTCTGGAGGTCTCCCAGAGTCGATCGCCCGCTGCTACAAGGCTAGCTCAATTTCCTGTGTCACATTTAGATCGAATGTGCTGTAATTGTAAAGGATTGAGTGTTCTATTGGAAATAAACCGGAAAATTTGCCATGAAAGCAGTTGCGTTCGATCGCTACGGTTCAGCCGAGGAATTGCAGTACCGAGAGTTGGAAAAGCCGATCGCCAAATCCAACGAATTGTTAGTGCGAGTTCGCGCTAGCAGCGTCAATCCCGTAGACTGGAAAATCCGACAAGGACACCTGCAACTATTAACAGGATTTAACTTTCCTCGAATAGTCGGTTCTGACATCTCTGGAGTTGTCGTGGAAGTCGGCAGGGAAGTCACCAAATTTCAACCCGGAGATGAAGTTTATACTTTCTTAAATCCCATCAGTGGGGGTGCTTGTGCCGAATACGCGATCGTGCCAGAATCGGATGCCGCCTTTAAACCGAAAAACATCACTCATGCAGAAGCAGCAGGAGTACCGATCGCAGGTTTAACTGCTTTGCAATCGCTCAGGGATTTGGGCCAAATCCAAGCAGGAAACAAAGTATTGATTAACGGCGCTTCCGGCGGAGTCGGCACTTTTGCCGTGCAAGTTGCGAAAGCAATGAACGCGGAAGTAACGGGAGTTTGCAGCGCTAAAAATAGAGAATTTGTCAAGAGTTTGGGAGCGGATTTTGTTCTGGATTACGCAGAAATTGACTTTACTCAACAGCCCGAAAAATATGATATAATCTTGGATGCTGTCGGGACAAGAACATTTGCTGAATGCGAAAAAGTGCTGCAACCAGAGGGAGTTTATATCTCGACTTTGCCGAGTTTCGACAACCTCGCACCGATGTTAACGAGCTGGTTAATATCGGGCAAAAAAGCTAAATTTATTTTAGCCAATGCCAACCCCAGCGATTTAGGGGCTTTGCGGGAGTTAATAGAATCAGATAAAGTTGAGCCGATTGTCGATCGCACTTACAGCTTAGCAGAAGTAGCAGCAGCCCACGTTTACAGCGAAACCGGCCGCGCTGTCGGCAAAATTGCGATCGGGATTGAATAATGAACGCAATACACGGATTTTGATACCCCTACACGGATTAATTATCGATCGTTCCTTCTGCTGCTGAAGTCAGAATGAAGAATGAAGAAGGAATTCGGAGCCATTATGAAATAACTATTCCCAATTACGAATTTCCAATTAATTACCACTTTCCAATTACCCATTCCCTCTTCTCAATTACCCCTTACCACTTACCCATTCCCTATGACTGCTCCCTCAAACTTGGAGACATCCGAACAAGGTTCCGACAACAACCTCGAAGCAATTAGCCAGGAAAACAGCAGTGCACCAATCGCAGGCGGTGCGATGGGTTCTCGCAACTTAGAAAACGAATTTCTAGACGAACTTCCCGACGAAGTTGAAATGTCTTTATTCGACCATTTAGAAGAATTGCGACAGCGACTTTTCTACTCGCTAATTGCAGTAGTAATCGCTGTAATCGGTTGCTTTTTCACAGTAAAACCTATCGTGCAACTGCTCGAAGTACCGGCCGGGCCCGTCAAGTTTCTGCAACTAGCTCCCGGCGAGTATTTCTTTGTTTCTATCGAAGTAGCCGGATACAGCGGTTTGCTCATCGCCACTCCGTTTATTTTTTACCAGATAGCGCTGTTTGTGCTCCCCGGCTTGACTCGCAAAGAACGCAGGTTGCTGGGGCCGGTGTTTTTCGGTTCGAGTTTCCTATTTTTGGGCGGTTTAGTCTTTGCTTACATCGCTCTGATTCCGGCGGCGCTCAACTTCTTTGTCACCTATGGAGCGGATGTTGTAGAGCAGTTGTGGTCGATCGACAAATACTTTAAATTTGTGCTGCTGTTAATGTTCAGCACCGGCTTAGCTTTTCAAATCCCGATCGTCCAAGTATTGCTCGGCGTTTTGGGCATAGTTTCTTCTAACCAAATGCTCTCCGGCTGGCGGTATGTAGTCTTGGGAGCGGCAGTTTTGGGAGCGGTTTTAACGCCTTCTACTGACCCTTTAACGCAAAGTCTTTTAGGAGGTGCGGTGCTGAGCTTGTATTTTGGCGGGGTTGGTTTGGTGAAGCTTTTAGGGCGGTGAGAATTAAGAATAGCAGACAATGTAAAAGTTACCGAACATCTGAATTTTAAAATTGTCTGCTATTTTTAGCCGAGATTGCGATTGTTGTCAACTTATCTTAAAAACATTGCTTCAGTTATTTTGAGGGCGAATTGAGTATTTACCTCTGGCAGCTTATAAAGATTGTGTAAAGCTAAGCTTTTGAGATATGTGAGTAAGTTGATTGTTTTATATTAGCATCATTGCTGATTTAGCAATTTTTCAATAAGTTTTACCAATAAGAAATCCAATTCGCATTAGCAAAGTTTAGTGTGCCATGTCTGGGGCTAAGGTTTTTAGCCTAAATTCACACTATTTTTTAGGTGCTCTCGCTGGCAATCATAAGTTATTTTAATGATTAAATTTTTAAGGTTTGCATCAAGATTTCGGACGAGCCGATCCTTAGTATTCGCTTTAGAGATAACATACCGACACAGTGAAATTACTGAACAAGAACGTAAAACTTCGGCAAGAGAGTCAACCTGGATCACTGAAGTCTAGCTATATCTTTTGAGTTTCCTGACTGCCTAAGATAGGAGACTTGTTGGTTTTTTGAGTGGGAGACTTGTTGGTTTTCTGAGTGGATTTTTTAGTAAATTCACTTGAAAAATCCACACTGTAGATTTTTACCTTTTTGACGGTTTCAGTTTCTTAATCTCAATCGGAAATTAAATATATGGCAACTGGCACTACTGGCAATGACACCATCGATGGCACTACTGGCAATGACACCATCTATGGTCTGGCTGGGGATGACGCTCTCAATGGCCTGGCTGGGAATGACTGGCTCTTTGGCGAGGATGGCAATGACGATCTCAAGGCCGGGGGTGGCGATGACTATCTCTATGGCGGGTTTGGCGATGACGATCTCTATGGCGACGATGGCTATGGCGAGGTTGGCAATGACATTCTCTATGGTGGCGATGGCTATGACGATCTCTATGGCGGCGATGGCAATGACATTCTCTATGGCGAGGTTGGCAATGACGAACTCTATGGCGGCGCGGGCAATGACACTCTCAATGGCGGCGCGGGCAATGACACTCTCATTAGCGACGTTGGCAATGACGAACTCTATGGCGGCGATGGCAGCGACCTAGTATCTTTTATTTTTGCAACAACTGGCGTCAACCTCCATTTGGGGTTAGGTCGGGCTTCCGACGGGCAGGGTGGCATAGACTCGCTCTCCGGCATTGAAAGTGTGCTCAGTACTGACTATAACGATACTCTCATTGGCGGAGACATCAGCGAAACGTTCTTTAGCAGGTTTGGCGATGACTATCTCGATGGCAAGGTTGGCAATGACGGGTTCTATGGCGGGTACGGCAATGACACTCTCAATGGCGGCGATGGCAATGACACTCTCAATGACGAGGTTGGCAATGACTTGCTCAATGGCGAGGTTGGCAATGACTTGCTCAATGGCGGGGCTGGCAATGACTCGCTCAATGGCGGGGATGGCATCGACACATTATCGTACAACAATGCAGGAACGGGTGTCTATCTCCAGTTGGGGGCAGTCGGCGACGGGTCTGGGTTAGGTCGGGCTTCCGACGGGCAGGGCGGCATAGACTCGCTCTCCGGCATCGAAGTAGCGATAGGTTCTAATTTCAACGACACCCTAGTTGGCGGGAGCGGCAATGAAACGCTCTTGGGCAAGGGCGGTAATGACTCTTTGTCGGGTCTTGCTGGCAATGACTTGCTCAATGGCGGGGATGGCATCGACACAGTATCTTACAGCGATGCGATCACTGGTATCAATCTTCAGTTAGGCGAAGTCGGCGACCGTTCTGGGTTAGGCAGGACTACCGATGGGTTGGGCGGTGTAGACTCGCTTTCGGGCATTGAAGTCGTTATCGGTTCTTACTTCGACGACACCTTAGTTGGCGGCGGGAGCCAGAATGAAACGCTCTTGGGCGGACGCGGTAATGACTCTTTGTGGGGTGGTGCTGGCAATGGCTCGCTCAATGGCGGGGCTGGCAATGACTTGCTCAATGGCTGGGCTGGCAATGACTTGCTCAACGGAGGAAATGGCATCGACACAGTATCTTACAGTTTTGGAGGAACGGGCGTCTATCTCAACTTGGCGTCACTCGGTGACGGGTCTGGGCTAGGTCGGGCTTCCGACGGGCTAGGTGGCGTAGACTCGCTCTCCGGCCTCGAAGTAGCGATCGGTTCTAGGTATAACGATACTCTCCTTGGTGGAGACGGCAGCGAAACGTTGATGGGCGGGGGGGGCGACGACTTATTGTTTGGTAACAGCGGTGATGACTATCTGGTTGGTGGCAGGGGGGCTGATAAGTTTAGGCTTTGGAGCGGTTTCGGAATAGATACTATTGCTGACTTCAAACAAGGTGAAGATAAACTTTTGGTACGTGATGGCGATGCGTTTACAAAGATAATTCGTGAGTCTGTGATTAATGGTTCAGATACCGAGATTCGTCTGAATGGCCAAATCATCGGAATTCTTAAGGGAGTTCCGATCATAATCACCGCCAGTGATTTGGTTACCGTGTGATTGTATTATCTGCGTCCAACTGCGTTCATCTGCGGTTAAGAGTTCCAAGTTATTCTGGCTTTTGTTTAGGCAAAATATACCGCAGATAAACACAGCACAAAAATATATTGCATCGCAGCCAAAAAAATATAGAGACGCGATCGCCCGCGCCTCTATAATTACTAAAACTTAAAATTCAACACCAAAGTTTTGTCAAAACTTTGACTACATTCGGAACTGTTCGACTTCGGGAGTATAGCCGATCGGCAAAACGTAATCCAGATTCTCGTGGGGACGAGCAATTATGTGATACGATAGCAACTTTCCGCCATCGACCTTTTTAACTGATTCAATTCCAGCAGCAACGGCTGCTTGCACTTCAGAGACATCTCCTCGCACTATAATTGTCCAGTAGGCGCGGGTTATTTTCTCATAGCGAACTAAAGTAACACGGGCTGCTTTCACCATTGAGTCCGCAACTTCTACTGCAGCGGGAAATCCTAAGACTTCAACCATTCCCAGTGCAACACCCATTACAACATTCTCCTAAATTTCACAAGATATCTGACACTCATTGTATGTGAAATTGTTGACAGAAATTGGTTCGGATGATTTTGGTAAGCATGAAGGACGATCGCCCAAAATTAAAAAAGCCCCTAAAAAGCCCCAGAAACTGTTGCGGCATTTAAATCCCACAGTTGGCGGCGCGCAGCAAAGCCCGCCACACAAGACTTTGAATCAAAACACCTGTGCAAATTAGATGCGCCACAGCTTAGTTTCTCACCCGCGGCAAGTCGTATGATAAGCTCGCCGATCGATTTTAGGGACTTTGGGCTCAACTAATCCAGCCGCGGCGCGACACAAAACTTTAGGGAACTCCCCCAGATCCCGGCTGTGGAGTCAATCTAAAATCTAAAATCTAAAATCTAAAATCGACTGAGTGAATCAAAACTCGTCTAGCAACCACTCCGAGGCTCTTTCACCCAAATCTAGGGGAACGCTGACAGCTTTACCCAAGCGCGGGCGATCGCGAGTAGTTACGATATATTCTCTCACCTGTTCTGTGCTCCCCCAGCCGTTGAGGTAATTGGCCACCGCATCCAAATGCTCGAAATAATCAGCCTCCGTCATCGGAAAAGATGCCTGTTCTAGATATTTCCACATAACTTGCACAAAAATCTTGCCTCGTGTTCGCCGCAATCTGATATCGTAAGACTTTCCCCATTTTTCTAGCAGTAGCTGGTGTAAATCCTTGCCCGTCATGGTTGCTCCTGAGTTAATCCATTAAACAATAAAAGACAAAGTTCAAAAAATGTAATAATACTCTAATAAAGGCTGGAAGGCGCATTCTTAAAAGGAATTTTCGCGGCCTAAAATTTGTGCGAGCAGATTAACGGCAATTATCCTCCTTCCTCTGCACGTACAGGTTCGCTAACAGCTAACAAACAAACGTAACTTAAAACCGTAAAGGCAGGTCATGGCTCAATCTTCTGCTGGAAATCCCGATGTTCCCGATATGGGGCGTCGCCAATTTATGAATTTGCTGACGTTCGGTACAGTCACAGGTGTGGCACTGGGCGCACTCTATCCCGTTGTCCAATATTTTGTTCCTCCGTCGAGTGGGGCAGTTGGCGGCGGAGTCACAGCTAAAGATGCTTTGGGTAACGACATCATCGTTAGCGAATATTTGGCTTCGCACCCTGCGGGCGATCGCAGCTTAGCCCAAGGTCTCAAAGGCGACCCCACCTATGTTGTGGTGAAAGAAGACTTATCTATCGCCGACTACGGCATCAATGCAGTCTGCACTCACTTGGGTTGCGTCGTGCCTTGGAATGTTAGCGAAAACAAGTTTATCTGTCCTTGCCACGGTTCTCAATACAACAATGAGGGCAAAGTGGTGCGCGGCCCCGCGCCTTTGTCTCTGGCCCTGGCCCACGCCACTGTCGCAGATGACAAGATCGCTTTTACAACTTGGACAGAAACTGATTTCCGCACCGGCGAAGCACCTTGGTGGTCTTAAACTATTTTGGATTTTAGATTTGAGATTTTAGATAGGGGGTGAATGGTGAAAACCACAGATAAGTGCATCCCTAAACCAGTCTAATAATCCAAAATCCAAAATCCAAAATCCAAAATCCAAAATCCAAAATCCAAAATTGTCTGACCTTTGAGATTGAATACTCTAATGCCACAAACTAATTTATCTGCGATATTTCGCCGCAGTGCCAGGACGATCGCGAAAACTGCCTTAATTGCGATCGCCGCAGCAGGATTTTTCCTCACCAGCGACATCGCACTTCCCCAAGCAGCATTTGCTTACCCTTTCTGGGCTCAGCAAACAGCACCCGCTACTCCCCGCGAAGCAACAGGCCGCATTGTTTGCGCTAACTGTCACCTCGGTGCAAAAGTGACTGAAGTGGAAGTGCCGCAATCTGTTTTGCCTGACACAGTGTTTGAAGCTATTGTCAAGATTCCCTACGATACTAGCGTGCAACAAGTTGTCGGCGACGGCAGCAAAGGTGGCTTGAATATCGGCGCAGTTGTGATGTTGCCCGAAGGTTTCAAGATTGCTCCCGCTGACAGAATTCCCGAAGAAATGAAGGAAAAAGTCGGCGATCTTTACTTCCAACCTTACAGCGAAACCCAAGAAAATATTCTTTTAGTGGGCCCGGTGCCGGGAGAACAGTACAAAGAATTGGTATTCCCAGTTTTGTCGCCGAATCCGGAAACTGACAAGTCGGTTCACTACGGCAAATACCAAATTTATGTCGGAGGCAACCGCGGTCGCGGTCAGGTTTATCCTACTGGCGAAAAGAGCAATAATACTGTTTACAATGCTTCGGTAGCTGGCACCATTTCTAAGATTGCTCAACCTGAAGATGGCGGTTATCAAGTGACAATTCAACCTGCCGAAGGTGCAGCCGTTGTTGATACGATTCCCGCAGGCCCAGAACTGATTGTTACCGAAGGACAAACAGTTGCAGCAGGCGAACTTTTGACGAATAATCCTAATGTGGGCGGCTTCGGTCAAAAAGACGTGGAGATTGTGCTGCAAAGTGCCGATCGCGTTAAAGGATTGATGGCTTTCGTGGCTTTGACCATGCTGGCTCAAATTATGCTGGTTCTCAAGAAGAAACAGGTCGAAAAAGTTCAAGCTGCTGAAATGAATTTCTAAGCGCGGCTGTAATTAGTTGGGTAATACCAATTTAATGTGAAGTTGCACATATCTCGATCCCCCTAAATCCCCCTGGTTGTTGGGGAGTAGGGGTTGACTTTGAGAAGAATCTTGTCCCCCCCTTTGTAGGGGCGGTGCGACCCCTACTCCCCGTGCCC
>NZ_JAUBTT010000234.1:0-2337 GCF_036705125.1 Microcoleus sp. B7-D4 | reverse complement strand
CTATCTTTTTCTATGAAACCTACTTCTCGATACCATTCCCGGTAATCCCGCTTGATTTTAGCTTTGAGACGGTTGGCGGCTAAAGTTTCCAATTGTTTGGGAGATGGCTTTCTTTTGGGTCGGCAGGATTCGGGATTGTGGATATCGTAGAGAAACACATCGTATTTTCGAGTTGGGATAACGCCTGAAGGTTTTAGAGGCGATAAACCAAGCTCACCCAATTGCTTTTTAGTTTTGAGATGTTCTGGTGGCTCATTGGATTCGCCCCACCAACTGTATTGGGTTAGCTCCATGTTTGACAGCTCGATATCAAAACAGCACATTCAAAATATAGTTTGATTTGTGGCACGGGAGAACCCACGCAACAACTAACAAAATAATACCATCGAAGTAGAAAACCCCCAGATTGGGGGATGAGTCGCCCGCTGCAAAACTAAACGACAATCTAATGATTTTATCAAATAAGCGTCACTATCTGTAAATTAAAACAACCAATACTACCTCGGTTCAAGGTATCCGCAGCAGCTAACATCCCTCCACTTTTCATTCTTTAGCATCGGCTGTTAAAGCTTGGCATTAAATCTCTCAAAGTTCGTCTGCCTGGTCTGATTATACCCAGGATTGTTCAGGTTTTTACCTATCCAAGAAATCGGCAAAATGTGCAATCAAAGCCGCCGTTCCGTATTTGCGAATCAGGTAAATAAATACGGGCTTGCCGACGCTTGAATACGAACGAGGCGAATCCTTATCTGGTTTGGTGCATTTCAGGACATTTTTAATAATATCAGAGGCATTGCGACTCGTATCTAGATACGCTAATACCTGCTCGAAAAGAGCTGATTCCGTTGTTTCACAGAAGTACCTGGATACGAGAGACGCGCCATCTCGAATCGGGTACTCTTTATCTAGTAAGGGTTCTAGAGGTATCCCACCGCCCTTTGGGGTTTGGGGTGTGGATACGTCAGATTCTTGCGTATCCCGCTCTGAATGCTCCCCTGTTTCAGTAATTTCTGATGATTTAAAAGTCTCTTCAAGGCGCTGTTTTGCTAGTTCCCAAAGTTTTTCTGGGTCATCAGTTTCGCTGGTTTGGTCAACTCCCATATTCTGTTTATTGGTATCAGCGGTTGGCTCAATTGGCTCTTTTACCAACTCTCGTTTCCATTGGCTCAAGTCGGGTACAACAGCGGGGAATTCGCCTAATTCGCAGCTAATCCATGCCGCTCTATTTCCCAGCGATTCCAAGTAATCTCGCACTTGTTGGTATTTGGCGTATTGCTCGGAGTCCTTGGGGAATTTGTTGCGGTAGGATTCACATTCTTCTACAGCAAACTTACCCATGTAAATGCTACAGAAACACTCAGTTAAATCGCTTTCACCCTCCAATCCCCAAGTTACAACTTGTCTGCCCTGCGCTAAAGCAAAGATGCGGATGTTGGTTTCCCTGGCTAAAGTAATCATTTCACCCATAATTTGCTTGGCACTGAGAGAAATAATCTGTTTGGTTTTGCTAGCGACAATCGCTCTTACATTACGCGAAATTGCTTTCCATTCATCAACAGCTACATTCCAAATGGGTGAATCAATCCCCTTTGCCATTAATGCTGTACGCCGTACTCTTTCACCTTGCAATGCTTCCAAAGAGGAGCGGATAGCTTTGTAATCTTCAGGCACTCCTATTACATCCAAGCCAATCCATTGATGCGGCCACCGTTTGACCGTAATTACCGACTGCTTTTGGGATGGCATCACATCCATCAGCCAATCAAAGAGCGTGGTTTTTCCGCCATTTGTGGGTGCAACTCCTCTCAAGTGAGGAAACATCTCAGGAGTCTCCCTAAACTGCTTCCAATCAAAGAACTTCACTCCTAAATTGGGAGTTACTGGCAGTTCTACGCCCAATAACTGATTGTTATTTTGGGCGGATTCTGTGTTTGATAGGAGTTCCGCATTTTCAACTTCATCGGACTTTGATTCTATTGGAGCGGGTAAAGATGCGGGTAAAGATTGGGGAGTGGCGGCGGTTAAAGCCTCCAACAGTTCGGGATTCTTCTCCAAATAAAGCGTGTTGTAGCCGTCATAGAGTTCGCGCTTGAAGTCCTTCACTCTCAAGTCAGCAGCAATCGCTGTTTTCTGGATTTCTTCCTCATCCAAAATGTCGCTGGTAGTTGCTTCTAATTGCTTTTGCCGTGCCTCAAATATCGCAGCCTCTTCCTCACTCTTTCTCTGCTTTACCGATGCTGCACCCGATGTGAAATAACCCGCACCAAAGCTGATTGCAGCAATTACGCCGGATGTAGTACGCAGCAGCCCCCAGCCTTGATGCAGCTTCACAAACTT
>NZ_JAUBTT010000233.1:0-2347 GCF_036705125.1 Microcoleus sp. B7-D4 | reverse complement strand
CGGATGCGGGGAAACCAGCACGTCCGGATCTAACTGAGAGGGGCGGGGAATAATATCCCCCCTCGACTCAACCAGTTGTTGCAGTTAATCGATCAAGTCGCCTCCCAGAACCAGACAGAATTGGATTTGTCGGGGCTGGACTTGGAGGAATTGCCACCGGAGATTGGCAAGTGCACGCAGCTTGAGACGTTGGTGTTGGGGAAGGTGGAGAAAGGGGAATGGGTTGATGGTAAATTGACTCCGAAACTAATCACCAATCACTTAAGCGCACTGCCAGAGGAATTACGATCGCTCGTAAATTTGCGCTCGATCGACCTCAGTGGCAATCCATTCGGAAAAATGCCAGAATTGCTGCTGGAGATGAAGCAATTAGAGAGTTTAAATTTAAACAGCATTGGTTTAAAAGAAATTCCAAAAGAGATCGGCAAACTGTCCAATCTTAGAGAGCTTAACCTCCGTTACAATCAAATAATACAAATCCCAGAAGTGCTTGGCAAACTGTCGAATCTGACACTGCTTCACCTCTTTAACAATCAGATCGCTCAAATCCCACAAGCGCTCGCTCAATTATCCAATCTGACAGAGCTTTACCTCGGTTACAATCAGATTACCCAAATCCCCCAAGCGCTCGCCCAACTATCCAATCTGACACAGCTTGTCCTCTGGCACAATCAGATTACCCAAATCCCAGAAGCGCTCGCCCAACTATCGAATCTGACACAGCTTGTCCTCTGGCACAATCAGATTACCCAAATCCCAGAAGCGCTCGCCCAACTGTCGAATTTGACACAGCTTGTCCTCAGTCATAATCAAATAACACAACTCCCAGATGCGCTCGGTCAATTGTCGAATCTGACAGAGCTTGTCCTCAATCACAATCAAATAACACAACTCCCAGATGCGCTCGGTCAATTGTCGAATCTGACAGAGCTTAACCTCAGTCACAATCAAATAACACAAATTCCAGAGGCGCTCGGCAAACTGTCGAAGGTGACACAACTTGTCCTCCATAACAATCAGATCGCCCAAATTCCTGAAGCGCTCGGCAAACTATCCAATCTGACACAGCTTTACCTCAGCAGCAATCAGATCGCCCAACTCCCAGATGCGATCGGTCAACTATCTCATCTGACACAGCTTTACCTCTTTAACAATCAGATCGCCCAAATATCAGATGCGATCTGCCAACTATCCAATTTGACACACCTTGACTTCAGAAGCAATCAGATCGCCCAAATCCCAGAGGCGCTCGGCCAACTGTCCAATCTGACACACCTTGATCTTAGAAGAAATCAGATTACCCAAATCCCAGATGCCATCTGGCAACTGTCCAATCTGACACACCTTGACCTGATTAACAATCAGATTACATCCATCCCAGAAGCCATCGGCAGCATGGAGAAGCTGGAAAAACTGGATTTGCGAGGTAATCCGATACCAATTCCGCTGGAAATATTGGGCGGAAAACAATCATCTCAACCTGGCGATATACGTGCCATTCTCGATTTCTACTTCCAAACTCGCGACCCCAATGCTACCGAAGAACTCAACGAAGCCAAACTTTTGATTGTCGGCGAAGGCGAAGCGGGCAAAACCACCCTAGCAAACAAACTCCTCAACCCCAACTACGAACTCAAAGAACGAGAACCCTCCACCGAAGGCATTGATGTGATGCGCTGGGAATTCCCACAACCCAACGGCAAACCTTTCCGCGTTCACCTCTGGGACTTTGGCGGACAGGAAATCTACCACGCCACCCACCAATTTTTCCTCACCAAACGTTCTGTGTATGTCCTCCTCGTCGATAACCGCCGCCAAAACCCCAACCTCTGCTACTGGCTGAGTATGATCGAACTCCTCAGCGACGGCAGTCCCGTCTTCCTCGTCCAAAACGAAAAACAAGACATCCGCTGCGAAATTAACCTCTCCCAACAGCGGGGGGACTTTCGCAACCTAGAAAAAGATTTCGCTACCAATCTCAAAACCAATCGGGGACTTGAAGCCCTCCAACGGGCCCTGCAAAACCGCATCGCCACCCTCGAACACATCAATACGCCCATCCCCAAACGCTGGGCAAACGTCCGCTATGTTGTGGAAAACTATTCCCAACGCCAAACCCATATCGAAGTCAGTGAATTTTTCAATATCTGCGCCGGCCAAGGCTTCAACAAGTCCGATAAACCCGCCATGTTGAGTCTCAGTAAATACCTCCACGACTTGGGTATCATCCTCCACTTCCAAAAAGACCCCATCCTCAAAAATGTAGTTATCCTGCTACACAAATACTAGACAAGTCTCGACATTTGCTTCTTACTTCATCGGGAGCATGGGAGCGGTTATCCCTCAG
>NZ_JAUBTT010000232.1:0-2388 GCF_036705125.1 Microcoleus sp. B7-D4 | reverse complement strand
GCAGATGACTTCGTGAGCGCGACACGATGTCGCATGTTGTGAGTGAGGAGGTGACTTCTCTAGGTTAGTGTCCAAACCTATCCTCAATCTCCAAGGGCATCACTGGTAACGGTGGGGTCTTTTGCAAGGAGGTAACGTCTAAGGAGCGTCCAAGCCATTTGGACAAACCGGGCAAGAGGAAGACTGAATGGGTGAACGCAAGTGAATCTCTGATGAGGCTGCGTGACGTCTGGTCATCGAAATATGGCTGATACGGTGATGAAGGGACAATGAACCTCGGTCTTACCAACCGAGGCACGGAATTCGGTCTTATGAATCGAATTCGAGGACACCCCGTCCCCGCAGTAAAGGAGACACCCTCTTCAGTTGCATCTCTAACATGTGGAACGTGGTAACCCCAATGGGGTCTGGATTTCCAGTAGGTCAACCGCAAGGACGACTGAATTCCCCAGTGGGACAGGGATGACCCAAGAAGCGAACGCCAGTAAGCCGAAAGGCAAAGGAAATCCATAACCTGCTGGATAGGGCAATACCCAACCTAAAAGGGTGCTGACGTGGGTCAGGTGAATTACCCAAAGACTTCTGTAATGATTTCTCACTCAGGGGCAAGTTAGATGCAAAGCATGGCTTTAGCAAACGGAACCAAAGGGCAAACCGATTGGAACGCCATTAACTGGCGCAAAATCAATCGGACTGTCAGGAATTTGAGACAGAGAATCTTTCGGGCGACCACAGAACGGAACTATAAAAAGGTACGTTCGCTTCAAAAGCTAATGCTACGAAGCTATGCCAACATTCTGATGAGTGTTCGCAGAGTGACACAGCAGAACGCAGGTAGAAATACGCCAGGAATTGACAAAGTAGTGGTGAAAACTCCTACAACCAGAGGCAAATTGGTCGATGAATTATCGGCTTTCACCCTTTGGAGAGTAAAACCTGCGCGTCGGGTGTACATACCGAAAACAAATGGAAAACAACGCCCACTGGGAATCCCGGTTGTCAAAGACAGATGTCTTCAAGCAATGGTCAAGAATGCTCTTGAACCAGAATGGGAGGCAAAGTTCGAGGGAACCAGCTACGGATTCCGCCCTGGTAGAAGTTGTCACGATGCCATTGAGAAGATCTTCGGCTTAGCTCGACCAAATAAACGGAAGAAATGGGTCGTAGATGCTGACATCAAAGGCGCATTTGACAATATCAGCCATGAATTCTTGCTCAAGGCAATTGGTGAAGTCCCTGGTCGGGAACTGATTAAACAATGGCTCAAGGCAGGATACATGGAACAAGGAGTTTTTCATGAAACGGATAGTGGAACTCCCCAGGGTGGCGTGGTGTCCCCCTTGTTGGCTAACATTGCCTTGCATGGAATGGAGGAAGCCATTGGTGTCAAATACGACTCCAGAGGTCAGTCTATTGGAAAGCGAGCAATCGTTCGTTATGCGGACGATTTTGCAGCATTCTGTGAGTCTAAAGAAGATGCCGAAGAAGTGATTGAAATCCTAAAAAGTTGGTTGCAACAAAGAGGGTTAGAGCTATCGGCCCAGAAAACCAAAATTGTTCATCTGAGTGAGGGATTCGACTTTCTAGGCTTCAACATCAGACACTACAGAGCCGAAAAAACCTCTAAAACAGGTTGGAAGCTGCTGATTAAGCCAAGCAAGGAATCGGTAAGCAAAATACGGAATAAGTTGCGAAAGGAATGGCTCTCCTTGCGAGGGTCGAATGTTCTAGCAATTATTAAACGCTTAAACCCGATTATTCGAGGATGGGCGAACTATTTCCGTTCAGGAGTGTCTTGTGAAATTTTTCATAGTCTTGACCGTTGGATGTTTCATCGGGCAGTTCGCTATATCAAGCACACCCACCCTAAAAAACCCCGTTACTGGAGACAAAGCCGCTATTGGGGCAGGCTGAATTTAGAGCGTAGCGACCGATGGGTATTTGGTGACAAAACCACAGGAATGCATTTGCTCAAATTTAGCTGGTTCAGGATAGAAAGACATATTCTGGTGAAGGGCAGATCATCTCCTGATGATCCAAATCTTAAAAGCTACTGGCAAGACAGGGAGAAGGCTAAATCTAAATCTCTTACTCCCAGTAAACAAAAGATTGCTCAGAACCAAGGATGCATTTGTCCTAAATGCGGAGAATCTCTATTCAACGGGGAAGAACTGCATGTTCATCACATTGAACCAAAACAACAGGGTGGGAGCAATAGCTACAAAAATCTCCGATTCTTACACTTCTACTGTCATCAACAGATTCATGCTGCAAAATGACTGAAGCATGTGGAAGCTAGTAATTTGCTTAAGCCGGATGTGCCCAAAGGTACAAGTCCGGTTTTGAGGGGAGGGGGTTACAGCGATGTAATCCCTTTACCCGACTTCT
>NZ_JAUBTT010000124.1:0-20455 GCF_036705125.1 Microcoleus sp. B7-D4 | reverse complement strand
ATTAATAATTAAATGGGGTCGCAAAATCAAAAATAAGGGTAATGATTGTATCACAGTTTAAATGTGCAACAGCTTATCACAGTTCTGGGGAAATTAAAGCCGTCCTAAAAGGACGGGGCTTTAGACCCCTTTTCTTGGTAAAGGTTCGTTGTACCATTGCATTGTTTGCATCTCCTGCTAACTTCCTCCAATTCCGTGCAGTACCAAATCAGCCAAAAAATGAGATAACATTGCGTATTCTAATCCCCAACGCCAGTAAAGAAAACCAAAGGGAATTCCTAAGAGGGCATTGAGTGTAATGGTGCGGAGAATGACGATCGGGGTTAATGCCCAGACATTCGCAGCCGCAGGCAAATGACCCACACCAAACAATATTGCAGCCGCCACAATTGCCAGCCAAAAAATCAATGTAGAGGGTTGCAGTTTGTCTCGCTCAAAAATCTTCCAAAGTAGCCACGCAATCAATGTCATACCGAACAGTCGCAGCAAGAGTTCTTCGGTGATGCCTCCGTAGAAGGAAGCTAATATGCGTTTCCAGAGGTCAATCTTTAACGCAGTTGTTGAAGCCATTGGCGGCATCCAAGGTTCAAACCCTAAACTCAATCCTATCAGGACGATTCCACCGATGCAGCCTACAATTAGCGCCGTGTTAAGGGCAGATTTAGATATTGGCGCGAAAGGCTGTCGATATACCAAAGCACGAGCTATGGGCGTATCAAGTCCGATCGAGTTACCGAGGCGAAGCCCAATCCAACAAAAGAGAATTAGAAAAATTCCGGTTTGCAGGGCGGAGGCGATCGCCAAAACAGGTAGCGGTGCAGGCAATTGACTTACTGCCGGATTGAGAGACAGCGCATAAGGAAACACCGCCAAGCTTCCCAAACTACCCAGAAACGCCCAGAACAATGCCAATCGGAAGTAATGATTTTTTGCAGTGTTAGCAGACATAATTTTTGAGAAAAAAACGAATCAATTACACTAAATCAGTCTTGAATATTTGAAACATTAAAGCTCGATCGCATTTATGCAACTTGTCTCAGACCGAATATAGCCTCGGCTAAGGTGCTAAAAAAGCTGGGAATGACGCAGGAAGGTAGCCAAAAACAGCGTGTTTTTCACCGAGGGCAGTTTGAAGAGCTCGAACTTTACAGTTTAGTTAAGGATCACAAGTGTTGAGTCTTGTTACCCAACTTTACTTCATTGCCGATATTCCTCCTACACCCCCTAAATTTATCCGGTAAAAATCAGTTTCTCTTTCCCAGTTTGAGGGTAGTGCTTATCTAGTAGATTTTTCGGTGGGCGATGTATTATTTATTATCTTAGCATTTCATATTTACCAAAGTTGCTGTGCAAAGCTTCAAGACGCTTGGCTTCTGCTGCTTGATGGAGCAAATCAGTTTCAATTTCTTGGGTGTTGGCATGATAGTAGGTGAGTGCCACGTAGACTTGGGCAAGGGTGAGATGAGAAATGCGATCGCAAATCTCTTGAGCATTCTATCCTCGCTTGTACCAGGTTACGATGCGGACGGTAACGCCTTTACCGACGATGTGGGGACATCCATCATGCAGTCGGGGAGGGCGTGTAATGAGCGTACCAATGTCAATAGATACTGCTGTGGTCATAAATTTTATAATTTTAACTATGCTGATAATAGATGAAAACCCTATAGAGGCGCACTGGCTATGAACTGGAAAGCACACATTCACTCAAATCCTAAAATTCTGCTTGGCAAGCCTGTAATTAAGGGGACACGAATATCAGTGGAGTTCGTTCTAGGGTTATTTTCAGAAGGTTGGACGCAGCAACAAGTTCTAGAAAACTACCCAACGCTTAATGCTGAATCTCTACAAGCTGTGTTTGCTTTCGCGGCGGAGAATCCCAATGAAAGTTAAATACGATGCAGAAGCAGACATTCAGATTTTTATCTTACGTGATGCGTTTCCAGCCAATGCTATTTCTGAACTTGGAGGCGTGATTGTCAGTTATGACGAAAGTGACGAACCAGTTAGCATCGAATTTCTCAATGCCTCCAAACGTAAACTGTTTAATGCTCAAGAGCTCATACTAACCATCGCAACTTAGTTGATGCGCTTTAGCGAGATGGCATCGCAGAATTATATCGCGGTGTGAGTTTGGGGCGATAAATGAAGTAAGCTATAGACAAAGGTTTCAAACAATGCCAGCATCCGTTGCTTATCTGTTTGACAGAATCACAGTGAACCCAAGACAATGTGGCGATCGTCCCTGCATCCGGGGAATGCGGATTCGAGTCATCGATATCCTAGAGTTGCTAGCTGCTGGTTTGAGTTTTTAGCAAATTCTCGAAGAATTGCCAGACTTGGAACTTGAGGATCTCAAAGCTGCGCTTCTGTATGCAGTCCGCAAACTCGACCATCCCGTTTTAGCTGCATGAAAATTTGGTTGAATTCTCGTCTATCGTCAGCCCTTGCTGTGTGGATTACTGCTACTTTTGGTGAAATAGACTAGCGATCGGCGGTATTTTTCTATTGTATTGGGTATGATACCGCAACTGCGATCCAATTATAAGTTATGCTTCTTTCAACTACGCCCCTTGGAGATCGAACGATGATAACCTCTGGTACACGCCCGACTCTGAAGTCCTCGCCGTACTTGAAGAGTGGGCTGCTGCTACGAGGCAGAACCGAAAGGATGACATCCTGAAAAACTACGTCGCGAACTTGGTGATTTTCGATGTATTGCCGTCTATGAATTACGAAAGTGCAGAGTCCTATAGACGCAGTTGGGAAGAGTGGCAGCCAGAAACGCAGGGAGAGGCGATATTCAATCTTGAGAATCTGACGATTACTGCGGGCAGCGATATTGCATTCGCTCATGGGTTCATTCGCGGAGGCGGGACGTTGCTCGACGGTAGAGCCTTCCAAGACTTAGTCCGCGCGACGTTCTGTCTGATGAAGGTGAATGGTTCATGGGTTGTCCAGCACCAGCACGTGTCAAAGCCCTACGAACACTCCTGAGCGCAGGGTGCAAACAGCCGCATAACGTTAGTGGTCATTGTAATGGGCAACCCAGTAAACAAAGAAAACAATCATAGATAACTTGCACGATGAGGAAAGAAAGCATGAACAAATCAAATGAACCTAATGCAACTCCTTTTTCTCAGACGTTCTTCCATGGAACAAAGGCTGATCTAAAGATTGGGGACTTAATCGAAGTTGGTTTTAATTCAAATTTTGGACAAAGAAAAAAGTCTAAATATATTTTCTTGACAGCAACCTTGGATGCCGCTGTTTGGGGTGCTGAACTTTCCTTTGGCGAAGGGAGTGAAAGAATTTATTTAGTAGAACCAACAGGACCCATTGAAGACGATCCTGATTTGACTGACAGAAAATTCCCAGGTAACCCAACAAAATCTTATCGTTCATTACATCCATTTAAGGTTGTAGGTGAGGTTACAGTTTGGCAAGGACATTCATCAGAGCAAGTCAAAATAATGAAAGACGGATTAGCTAAGCTTAAAGAACAAGGAATTGATTCATTAAATGACTAACAAAGCATTGCAGCACCGCTCCGGCGCTTCGCGCCTACGCTCGACAGTTTGTAAACCGCCATTTTATGGTTTTGCTTCGCAAAAGTTTTCCACACAATTTCGTCTTACGAACTGCGGCTGAACTAAACGTTAGACTGCTAAATCTGAGTTGGGTAGTGGCTTGAATATATCTATCAAATTCCAACTGACAGGTGAATGCCATGCAAGCCAAACTTCAAGAACGACTTTCTCTTGCTGATGCCGAAGTCATTTTGAGACGCTTGCCAGAACGAATTCAAGCGCATCCGATCGCGCGTGCTGCGGAAATTGAATATCCGATCGCAGTTGCGATCGCCATTTCGATCGCCAATTTTATCGACACAGAAGCATTAGGTTTCGTAGATTGCAAACCAGGGCGCGGGCAGTAAAACCGAGAAGAGGTGTCAAAGTTTACGATATACTTCGTTAACGCACCCTACAAGAGCAGCGATTTATCTCTCTACCTCACGTTAAGCTAGAAACAGACAACAGAGAGCCAACCTACGCAAAAGGTTAATATCAATGGTTGCGATCGCCCAAAAAACCCTTTCCTTCGAGGAATTTCTCAACTGGGATGACGAGTCCGGCAGGTCATTCGAGCTAGTCAATGGAGTTGCCATGCCCCTGAGTGAACCCACAACCAAACATGAGGATGTCGTCGATGGTTTATGTCGTCTCTTGGTGGATCATTGCCAATCCTTGAACCTTCCCTACGTTCCTCGACAAAGTAAACAAGTCAGATTGAACGCTGCCCCCGGTGAAAGTGAATCGAGTCGTAAAGCCGACATTGTGGTGTTTGCCAAGGAAGAATGGGTCAGAATGCGTCAAAGTTCTGCCTCTGCTGCTGCCTATATTCCACCTCCCTTGGCGATCGAAGTTGTCAGTACGAATTGGCGGGATGATTACCGCATCAAATTGAATGAGTATGAAACTTTAGGAATCCTGGAGTATTGGATCGTTGATTATGCAGGGTTGGGAGGCGTTCAGTATATTGGTTCTCCAAAACAGTCTACGGTGACTATCAACCGCTTAATCGAGGGTGAATATCAGGCACTGCGATATCAAGGAGAAGCCATTATTGTTTCTCCAACTTTTCCTCAGTTGGTATTAACCATCGCTCAAATTCTTGCCATGACAGAAGTTTAGTGTTTCTAACTTATCTGTAAGGTACTCAGTATTGCCAAAAAATTATTAAGGTACGATATACCCTATCAAGCTGATATTATCTAAAATCTTCGTCAAGAGGAGAAACTATGCGATCGCATATCCAGTATGCTGTCGGACTTCGGGTGGATGGAAAGCAAGAACAATGTGGTCTTTGGGTACGCCAGAGGCGACGAGTTCATCAGTGATGCCGTCTTCAATCCCATCATAATGAATCCAGATTTTGTCGTTGCGGATTTCGGCGTGAACCACAGTACCATGAACTCGCAGATGATTTTCCCAACCTTCATGTATCAGCATAAAATGGTTGCGATCGCGGCTGACCACCACATAGGTAATCACATCCCCATAAGTATAAGGAAGATCCGCATAGTATTGGAGAATTTTCTCCAACGTCTCACGCCATTCGTCTACGGGTTGATTTGCGGTTTCCATTGGATAATCTCCTCCGTGTTTGGGTCAAAAACTATCAGGCGAAAACCTGGTTCTTCTAGCAGCAATTGCCCAGCTTCTTCTTTAAACAACGTTTCAAAGGTGTTGCGATTAACAGCTAGGTATAGACGACGCTCTGGCTCTCGTCTTTGCAGCGTTCTGGCGTACATAAAGAACTGCCCCCAAGCATTTTCGAGGTCATTAATGGGCGAAGGGCCCAGAAAGCTTTTGATCTCGATCGCAATTTTTTCAGACCCTCGTTCAGCCGCAATTAGTTTCTGGGCACCCAAATCGACAAAGACCGAGCGGCCCCCAATTTTTAGAATCAGTGGGTCATGAGTGATTGTCCAGCCATCTTTGATGAGGGCAGTGCAGACAATATCGTGATAAAGGTCTTTGGCAGGCATAAGGGCTATTCTTTTTAGCTTCCCTGTCTATCTATCGTATACGACGCAAGTTCAGAATTATTTTAACTTGACTAAGATTCTCCGAAACCGGGTTTTTGACCAAATCTGCCGGCGGCAACGAAATATATTCCTCAAAAACCCGGTTTCTGAACCCCAAATTAATTAGACTGAATTTGCGAATTCAAAACCTTAGAAATTCGATCGCGCGTTTCCTCTAAATGAGCCCGCGTATAAGCATCCGCATTCCGATCCAAATTCCGAATACTCTTGCTCAAACCCTCCCGCAACTGCCGCAACTCGTACCACGCCAAACTCCGCGCATCCTCTGGAACATTCGTTTTTCGCAGTACCATTCCGATCAAAATTGCTAAATGTTCCCGCTGCAAAGAACGCCGAAAAGTTGAAATTTGCATCTTCTTTTCCGGCTGCAAAACCTCTTGCCAGATATCCTTTTGCACAGTATCCAACACTTCCGGCAACCTCAAAGTAGTTTCCGGCGCTGATTTTAACTCGGCATCCCGCAGTCGCGCCAAGCGCACCGGCGATAGCAAAACCCGCAACACAAACCGCTGCAAAAAAGTAATTCGATCGCCGATCGGGTAATCTAGAGGAAACACCAAAGCCGGACTTCCCCAGTGATCCCAGCGCGACGGTGCCAATTTATTCAGCAATTCCGGCGCAAAACTAAACGCATCCGGTGCAAAAACGTACTTCTCTAATGTTGCTAAAGCTTCTCGCTGCTGAGAAAGTTCGATCGGCACAAACGGCAACTTCGCATTAGTATCTCCAGGGCGAATCCGA
This sequence comes from Microcoleus sp. B7-D4, assembly GCF_036705125.1. Lineage (NCBI taxonomy): Bacteria > Bacillati > Cyanobacteriota > Cyanophyceae > Oscillatoriales > Microcoleaceae > Microcoleus > Microcoleus sp. B7-D4. The sequence continues at coordinate 14,103 of NZ_JAUBTT010000124.1, read as the reverse complement.
CTAAACGACTGTCCCCCCACATACAAAGTAGCATTCATCACTTGGTTGACATAATACCCGAACACCGAATCAAACATCACCCGCAGTTCGTTATAACCGTCTTCCCCAACCGGAATTCGCTTTTCCAAACGCTTCCACATCGCCCTAGCATTATCCAATTGCCATTGCGAATACCTCAGCATATTGGCGCTGAGATCAAAGGTATTTGCAGCGGGATCGAGATCGACAGAATCCTCATCCGGCGCGTAAGCTAATTGGGCTTGGGCAGCGCGGCTGGCAATTTGTTGCAGCGCTGGTAAGTCGCTGTTCGGGTTTACGCCGCCAATCACCTTGTAACCGTACTCGATCGCCCAATCGTCATAAGGCCCTACAATCGTTGGATAATAGTCGCCCTGCACAGTTCCGGCAGGTGCCAAATTAATCGGTACATAATCCATCACCGACGCAATCATACCTTGCGTGCGAGTTACCTGAGTATTGTTCAAATCCTCCGGTTGCAGCATCGTACTCCCGTGAAAATTGTGCCTCAAACCAAGAGTGTGACCGACTTCGTGCGCCGCCAAATATCTGATATATTGATTAACATAATTGTCAATCGCCCCACTGCTAGGCGCTGCATTTTCCAACAGATCCATCGACATTGCCCCCATCGCAAACTGGCGGCTCGATTCCAACCCAAAACACATATCCGAACTCGACATCAACCGCGATAAAGGCGAGCGCTTTTGCTCTTGGTATCTTTCTACCAAAGTCGGCAAATCATCAGCCATTCCACCTTGAGCATTTTCCCCGCTGCTTTTTCCTAAATCCCCATTTTCTAGCACATTCAAATAGCGAGAATACATCCCGAACTGACAGGGATTGGTATTAGAACCGTTTCGCCCTTGAAAACTCTTAGATAGCGATCTATTTTGTTCCACCAAAGACCGATAACCCTGTTTGATTTCCCGGACAACATTAGCATCCAAAAGAATGTCAGCATCCAAAATTTCCCCCGTCAGCGGGTTAGTGCGAGACGGCCCGATGCCGGCAAACTGAGGCTCAAAAGAACTCGACCAGCGGATAGTATTGTAGCGAACGTCAGCCGGGTCCCATTTAGCATTGTCCGGCATTTGTTTGACCTGAATTGCCTCAGTAAAACCTGCTTTTTCAAAAGCTTTGTTCCACTCCAAAACGCCCTCGCGAATTGCGTTTCGGTATTCGGAAGGCACATTATTTTCAATCCAAAAGACGATCGGCTGCACCGGAGGCGACATCGGCGCTGTCGGGATTTGCTTTTGCAAATGCCAGCGATTGATATAGCGCACAAAAGGCTCCCGGCTACTCTTGTCAGAAAAGTCCTTATATGCTGTTAGAAAATAGCCCACTCGCTCGTCCGCAAGTCTGGGCCGATAGCCGTTATTTAGCGGCACTTCCGAGAAACTGTAGTGAATGCGGAGGTTAAAAGCCCGACTGTCAGGAATCGAAGGTAAATAGTTAAGTTCACTGTCATTATCGCTAGAAAAACCATAGACCGAAGCAATCTCCACATTCAGCGGAAACGCTTTAACATCTTTAAAAGAAGACTTGTCTGCATCGATCGAGTAAGAAGCGCCCAAAAGCATCGGCAAAATCGCTTTTACCCCTGGTAAATCGCGTTTTTCGCTCATCAGCAAATCGCCTAAATCGATCAGCAGAGTTTGTCTTTGCGGATCAATGCTTTTGAGAGGCAAAGAATAGAGAATCGACTCGCTAAATCCCCGTGCTACCGAACCTGCTTGCGGGTCGCCCGGACTTGTGCGAAAATTTACATTTGGTATCACAAACTGCACGTTATTTTGGACGCGCCGCAGTTGAAACAAGAAATCGCCGATCGGCATTCCGCTCAAAATGCCCGCTTCCCCCAAACCCGATGCCAATGTCACAAAGCACAGGAACTTTTTGTCGAGTTGTTGCGGTTTAATTTCCAGATATACTTTATCAGTTGCTTGATTGCGGTAAAGAGTAAATAGTCCCTCTAACTTTTGCGCGTCTTTGACAACCTCTTCAAAGGGTGTCAGAGTTGGCTGTTCGCTACTTTGTTCGTTGCTGGGGGGCCCAGATGATAAAGCTAAAGGTAAAAAGAAACCTTTATACAAACTGAAACAGAAAAATGCTAAAGATAATATAAAAAATATCACAGGCAGATTTTTTCTAGGATTTTTTATCTGTGTATTTTTGCTATTTTCAGGAAATATCAATCTTTTCATTGTCAGTATTTAGCCACCGGAAAGAATAGTTTTGAGATTGTCGCGCCGCACTCGCAAGGTTGGGAGCATTTAACTTCTAAAATAACTCACCACTCAAAAATTATAACTATTGTTTCGCCGGCCAGGGAATCATGGGATCTTGAGCCAACCGCTTAGACACTGCAACAGCACCGTAACGGTTGAGGTGGCTGGGGTCGGAAAAAGATTCTCGCGCCTGGGGCCACAATAAACTCTTATCTAGGAAAATTAGTCCGCTTTGAGCTGCTAATTCTTGCATATATTGCCGGAATTCTTGTTCGTAACCTGTCCGCACCGGGTCTAAATAATCTTCAGTCAGAGGCATATTCACAAACACGAGATTGATGTTGCGAACCTTGGTAAATTCGATCAGATTTTTGAGTGCTAGAGCTTGTTCGCCTACCAATTTAAAATTTTGATAGTCGGAGTCGTAATAACCAGATACTTTCGGGTGCTTCTGAAAGTAAGTTTCGGGATTGAAGCGTATATCGATCGGCAAAAAGCCATTTGGTTGAAACTCGCTGACGGGTTTACTCCCAGCGGTTGGCTGGGCGTTTTCAGTTGTTGGTTGGCCCAGAGGTGCGGTTTGGGGACTCTCGGTTGCAACAGGGGCTGATGGATTAACGATCGATCGCAAAAACCCTTTAAGTCGATCGCGCTTTTTGTAAGTTGCAGAACCCTCCACCAACTTTTGATTCACCAATTGCTGAACAGTAGCTTGAGCTTGTCCCAAATTCTGCACCAATTCAGTCGCAGTCGCCACTGGATTGTTGGCGCTTTCTTTCGATGTTTCGGATTCTAATTGATTGGTGGGGATCAGAAAACTACCCCGGCTCAATTGCCTGTAACCTTCCGAAGAAGCGATCGCACTAAAAGTCAAATCCGGCCGCCCGCTGTTGAGAGCCCTCGCCCCGTCAGCCAACACCAGCAATTTTGGCAGTTGTTGCGGCGGCAAAATCCGGCGGATGAGCGAATCTACAACTTGGAGAGTAGCTCCATTAACCCCAAAATTGTAAGCCCTCAGCCCCGGATAGCCAGAAGCTGCCAAAGCTGTTTCCAAAACCGCCGGATCGATGCCCCGCAGCGCCCTCGAACTACCGACAATTAAAATATCCGGCGGTTTTTTGTGCAGGTGAATGTACTCTTGATAGCGCGCTATCTGATCGTCAAGCTGCTCGCTCCTCAAAGTTGGGAACACCGCAGGAGCAGAAACATCAGCTACAGGAACGCTAGTATTTCCCGGTTTCGTAAACCCAGAGCCATTAAAAACCTCTTGCTGGTTGGCTTCCGGCGACTGCTGCAACGGAATTCGAGGCAAATTCACCTCCTCCGCAGGGGGAACCGGGTTCGGGGTTTCCTTCGGCAGTCGGGCTGTAACGTCGCCCAAAGCCTTGGGAGCTGAATTTTGACAATTTGGGCCGCTGCAAACTTCGGAGGCGCTAGGAGCTTGACTGACCGTCGCAGATTGCAGAAATAGACCAAGCAGCCAATCGGTATTAAAAGTCAGCAAACAGCCAGCCATCGCCCAAATCAAAGCCATTCCCGCCGCGCGATCGGCTCTCACGCCCCCGGGCGCAGCAACATTCGTTGACAAACCATCGTTGGGAACAAACAAACCCGAAGCGACAAGCGGCTGCACCACAGCTTGAACTAACTGCTCGCCCAGATTGTATCCGGGGAGTCTGATTTTGAAGCGGGGCCGCCAGGAGTTGGGCATCGGAGCATCGAACACCAAATTGTCGCCCAAACCCGAAAAACTCCCATCCTCCGCCGGCGCAAACTCCGGCACCGGTTCCTTTTCCAACACAGCCACTTGGGAGGGAGCCGGTGCCGGTGCCGTCGCTGATTCCTCGTCAACAACCGTTCTGAGGTCGATTGCGTAGCGCCACAGAGGCAGTTTCTGGCCGGCGCGCCGTCCGTAGACTCGCACCCCTGCCACTCCCGGAATTTGTAAGTGCCGCAAAAATTTAGCCACCGGCTGGCCTACCTTCGACTGAGAAGGGCAAGTCAGAGCTTCTGTCATGACGTGCAGCACGTTGGCTTTTTGCAGCACGACAGCCCGAATCCCTCCTGTTTCCAGCTTGCGTCTGAGATTGGGGTTGAGCAACCTGTTCAATAAAAAAGTCAAAGCCAATTGGTCGCCCTCAGCCGCCAGCGTTCTAGCGTTCGCAGCCAAGTCGGGGTGGTGGGCTGCTGGCAAGTCTACCCAGTCTATCCACACGGGGGACTCCGGCGCCGCCTGAGAGTCCTTGGCTGGTTCTACGCCGTAGATTGTAGCTGCGCGGATGCCTTGGGGCGCAAAGGAGGCTAACAAAGGGGCGATCGCCTCGGTGGTTTGCTGCTTGTCGGGGTATTCTTGCCGTTTAGGCTTTTGTCCTTTTTTGGCAGTTTTGCTGCAAAACAGATGGAGGGTTGCTTCTTTGAGAGTAGCCCGCACTTCGACTCTCGATGCAGCCAAGTGTTGATTTAGCAGTTTGGCGATCGACTGTACGTCTCCCCACCTAGCCCATTCCTTAAGAATTTTGTCGGGCGAAGTCAAATCCACCCGCAGCAGCCAGTCCGGCTTCGCTTCGCCGCTGACTTGGCTGGCGATCACGGCTTCCCGGAAATCCTCTAGTTGCAGTTTCCGCAGCCTGCCGGCGATGGGTTCGGCCAGCAATGAGGGGTCGGGGCTGTAAGCTGACTCGCACAGCACCAGCAGTCGGCGTTCCTTGGGCTTGATATTTTCAGGCCCATTCATCGGCTGGGTTTCTCGGCTGCTTTTGAGTTCTTTTTCGCGAATGCTTACTTTCACCGAAACTCCCATCGGCCCGAGGATTTCGCTGAGATAGCTGGCGATCGCATCTGGATAGCCCCGCCGCGCCAAGGTTTCCGGCGAAACCGTTAATGTTCCATCGCGATCGCCCGAACCTGAGTCAGCTTGGGGGGATTGAATCAAAGCCACTGCGCCACGGTTGGCTTTCTGCTGCGGGGGAACGGCGGAACTAAAAGCTTCCCGTGTCGCTGCAGCCGAAGTGTCGATCGTCACGGGGGAAGTTTCAAAAGCTTCTGGGTATTGAATCCGGGAGGCAATCGGCAGACTTTCGGCGTCAAAATCCAGTTCTTCCCGTACTTGTGGCGGGTGGGCTGCTGTTTCTACCGGTTTTGGTGTCTGTTTGAGTTTCTGGTTGTCATTCTTAAATTTGCCGAAAAATCCGCCTCTTTTAGGGCTTGCGGGCGGTTCGTCGGGGGAACTCGCTGGCGGCGGCACTTCGGCCACTTTTGGTTCCGGTTGCTGTGGCTGTTGCTGTCGCTTGGGACTGCTGCAATCGAGCCGGACTGTCCAGTCATTTTGTCGGGAACCGATTTTGCGGCCGCACAGAAACAACTGGTAAATTTTAGGTCGATCGGGCAGCAGTCGCGTTAAATCACTGTGTTCGAGGGCGTTGGTAAATCGCGCCGTCACCAATTCTTGAGACGGACACTGCGCTGCTTCGCACAAAATGTGCAGGTGATTTCCCCGCAAACGCGCTTGTACTTGAACTTCGGGAAGCCCTAAAGCTTCTTGCGCCCACTGCGACGCGGCCGATCGATTGTCTGCCAATATGCTCCCGTTCGCATTCAACATGGGACTTTAAATTTCGTCAAGGCTGCTTTCGTCTTCTACAGATAGCACATTTCGTCCGTATTTTGGCATATATTAGGCTTCACTTAGGCGAAGTCCTCAGTAATTGGTCGTTAGTAATTATTAGGAATCCCACCACACTACATATAGTGTGTCTGCGTCCTGGACTGTACAACCTAGTTTCCAAAGCCTTACTGTTGCGATCGGGTTTTGCGTAATCCCCAAAAACTACGTTACTTTTTATACAGCATACCGTCAAGCCGTTGGGCGATCGCACCTCCAAAATTCTCGCTAATCCCAAAATTCGTAGCGTGACACTTCAGTACACGGAAGTGGATTAAAGCTTCCATAAAGTTTACTTCCTGATGGCCAAAAGCACTTGCGATCGATAAAAGTTACTGATATTCTCAAATCTACCGGTAGCAATAAAACAACCCAATTATTCCATCACATCAATTTTTTTGAGCCGCATCGGCAAGTTTTCACCTGTCGATATCGCAGCTTGCGTCCTCAATAAAAAAAACAAAATTCCAGCATCATCTGGACTCGCTTTGCTTGCGAAAACTTCAAGATTAACATCCTCAAGTTTTGCATAATTTTAGTCACTTTCATCATCAAAAAAAGAACTTTAAATCATGTCATTAATCGAAGCATCAACCCCCAAACAACTGCCAATATTTCTCTCATTACCGACATTGTAGAAGACTTGCCGCTAGCAAATTCTACCAATGATTACTCTTCTCCCCCGAAAAATCTTTTAACTGTTAACGAAACATCCTCCACAAACCCCAGCGTTGAACTATTACCATCAAACAACCAAATCCTCGATAAAAGCCCTGAAATATCTCCCCAACAAGCAGAGATAGACGCCTTCATCCTCAACCAAGATTCACCACCAACAACCAACAGCATTCCTGAAAAAACGCAAACATCTACAACTCAAACCGACGCAATCACAGGCGATACAACCAAGCCAGCAACTCACAATAACATCTCTTTCGACTCCGGCATTTTCCAAGCATACGAAACAGGTAAAATTGTGTTCGATTACCTATCAGACGGAGGCTTGTATCAAGGAGAACTAGCAATTATCAGCCTCACAGGAATGCAAGAATTTGTTCCCGATTCCCAAGCATTTATCAAAGAAGCAGCCAGACGCGCTTTAAGCAACTCCTCACTCGGTTATATCGCCATTTCTGACAGTACAGAAGCAGCGAAATTCTCTAGTTTCGAGGGAGAAAACAACTTCAATATCGGGGAATACCGAGGAATCAAAACCTTTGCAATGACACCAGGAGATGAAATTGGTATCATCCTAGTTCCCAACGGCACAATACAAGAAGCGTACAATAATCCAGCGCTTGGCGGCGACAAAAAGCCCTTATTTTCAATGGCTACAACTAATTCCAGCGATGCTTTTCAACGGGGACAAATAGCCAGTGTTGCGAATGGCGGCAGTATATTTGTCATGGAAGATATGGGGAGAGGCGAAGGGAGCGATGCTGATTACAATGATATCATATTTTCGCTCAAAGGTGCAACCCCTAAAGTCATTTCAATGGATGATGTAATTGCCAAAAACTCCGATTGGCGTACATCAGAGAAAGGCAAAGAATTGATAGCTGACGCTGCGCCAAAAACTGAGACTAAATTAGAAGACAAAAAAGCAGATACTACTTCTGCAACAAATCCTGTTGAAACAAAACCAGAAAATTCTCCAGCGACAGAAACCAAAAACCCGACTGTTTCCGAAAATCCCAATTCCGATCCGAATTCTGCTGAGACAAAAACGGAAAACTCCTCTGCGACAGAAACTGAAAATCCGACAATTTCCGAAATTCCCAATTCCGATCCAAATCCTGTTGAGATAAAAACGGAAAACTCCTCTGCGACAGAAACTGAAAATCCGACAATTTCTGAAATTCCCAATTCCGATCCAAATTCTGCTGAAACAAAAACAGATTCTCCCGCAGTAGAAACCAAAAATCCGACTGTTTCTGAAATTCCCAATTCCGATCCAAATTCTACTGAAACAAAAACAGATTCTCCCGCAGTAGAAACCAAAAATCCGACTGTTTCTGAAATTCCCAATTCCGATCCGAATTCTACTGAGATAAAAACGGAAAATTCCTCAGCGACAGAAACTGAAAATCCGACAATTTCCGAAAATCCCAATTCCGATCCAAATCCTGTTGAGATAAAAACGGAAAACTCCTCTGCGACAGAAACTGAAAATCCGACAATTTCTGAAATTCCCAATTCCGATCCAAATTCTGCTGAAACAAAAACAGATTCTCCCGCAGTAGAAACCAAAAATCCGACTGTTTCTGAAATTCCCAATTCCGATCCAAATTCTACTGAAACAAAAACAGATTCTCCCGCAGTAGAAACCAAAAATCCGACTGTTTCTGAAAGTGCCAATTCTGCAACGGATGCTGCGGAAGCAAAAACGGAAACTTCTCCAGCAGTTGAAACCAAAAATCCGACTGTTTCCGAAAGTGCCAATTCTGTGACGGATGCTGCGGAAGCAAAAACGGAAACTTCCCCAGCAGTCGAAACCAAAAATCCGACTGTTTCCGAAAGTGCCAATTCTGTGACGGATGCTGCGGAAGCAAAAACGGAAACTTCTCCAGCAGTTGAAACCAAAAATCCGACTGTTTCCGAAAATTCCAACTCTCTAACGGATTTGACTGAAACAAAGACGGAAACTTCCTTAACCGCAGAAACGAAAAACTCGACTGTTTCGGAAATTTCCAATTCTGCAACAAATTCGGTTGAAACACAAACCGAAAAATCTCCCGCAGTTGAAGCCGACAATCCGACTGTTTCAGAAATTTCCAATGCTGTGACAAATTCTGTTGAAACAAAAACAGAAACTTCCCCAGCAGGTGAAACTCAAAACCCAATTGTTGCGGAAAATCCCAATTGGGCGACAAATCCTGCTGACTCAGAAATCGACGCGATTACAGGAGACAAAATCGAAACACGCGTCTTTCTCCAGCCAGAAAAATCAGAAACACCAACAACACCCGCAGCAGCCGCAGACATACTCACCGGCGAAATTGAAAACATCTCCCCAACCCCTACCGACAGCCTCGCAACAGCCAGCGAAAGTAATGAAACTTTTGGGCCACTTTCCGACGAAGAAATTGCCCTGCTGTGGGAAAATCTCAACCGCATCTGGGCGGCGGCAGAATTAAGCGAAAACTCCGAAACCTCAGAGTTAGAATACATCAACGCTAACGAAGATACCGACTCAAACAACCCAACTCGTCTTCCCTTCACTCCCATCAGTCAAAATTATCTGCCAACCGATATCGAAAACACAGCAGATTTCGAGTTGATAAATGGCGGGGACGGGGAAGCTGAAACCTCAGAATCCGCACAAACAGCCATCATTTCCGAAACAGCAACCCCTACGCCCGCAAACAATCAGCCAGAAACCTCTCAAACTACCATCCCAGCCAGCGCCAGCAACTCGGAAACAAACAACAACGAATACACTGTTGCACAAACAGACAGCTTCACAGAAACAACTGCCGATTCTCCCCAACCAACCAAACCGCTAATCGGCATCATTGACACTGGATTTACAGCCAACAATCCCAACATCAACTACAGCCAAATCATCCTCGGCAAAGATGTCATCGACGGTGACAGCAATCCCCTAATTCAACCAAACACAGGAAACCAACACGGGGATGCAATTTTAGAAATAATCAGCGACTCCCACAACCGAAGCGACACCCAAAAATCAAGTGAAATTTGGTTGGGAAGAGCAACGGGTAGCGGCAACTGGCATCAATCCTTGATAGAATTTGTCAATGCAGCCATTGCAGCAAAACAACCCAATGCAGTTGTCAACCTCAGCTTCGACTTAACCCAAATCAATCCCGACGGAGGGCAAACAACACGGCACAAACTGACAGCAGCAGAAACAGCAGCATTGCAATACGCAAAAGACAACAACATACTGATTGTAGCAGCCGCTGGGAATGAAGGGAATCTCATCTCCGCCCTCGGACAAGCCTCAACAGAATTCGACAACATCATCACCGTCGGCGCATCCCAAAACAACTATCGCGCCGCCTATTCCAGCTACGGAAACGGCTTAGATATCCTAGCACCAACAAGCACTCCACCAACAGCAGAAACTGCAACAACCGAAACCAAACAAGGCACATCAATAGCAGCCGCAAAAGTCACAAACACCATCTCCCAAATGTGGGCCGCCAACCCATCCCTCAACTACCAACAAATCAAAAACATCCTCCTCAACACAGCCAAAGACATCGACGTACCCTCATGGGATGAAAGGACAGGATACGGCATTCTCGACGCAGGATCTGCCATTGCTACAGCAGCGGAAACTATCCCGACAATTCCAGTATTGGTGGCCGCAAAATACTTGACAAAATCCCTAATTGATGCTGATGTAAATATCAGTAACTCTCCCAATTCTACCGCAACTAAAACTTCAGAAAGAGCAACTGCAACCACCGCCCCAGGCACACCAAAGGTTACGAGTACCTCAACCGGAGACTCTAACAACGGTACCAGTTCCTATACCGCAGATTTAGCACCGTACCAAACAACTTCTAGCAGTAGTGCCAACGGCACAACGAGTACCAACTCTCGCACCCTGAGCAGCCTTTCAAACACCGAATCAAGCTGGGATAGAAGCACTACCAAAACCAACCACAAGGGCGAATCTTTTGACTCTTCCACCAGCGATTCAGCTACCAATGCCAGCACTCACACCAGCAAAAGCTTTTCTCAAAATTCAACAGAAAGGAAAAATCAATGGCAGGAAAACCGCAGCCGAGTGAAACACGAAGGCACTCGCGCCGACACTAGCGAATCGGCTCAAAAATCCCGCAGTTCTTACGACTATACCACTCCTACACACACCAGGAAAGATGCTTCAGACAGTTACCGCAACAGCAAGTCCAAATCTAACAGCCAATACGCTACGAACCTCAGCATAGCTAAGGGCGATCGTCAAGATGATTGGGGTTCTAAATCAACTTCCAACAGCCGCACTACTAGCGGCAACAACATATCAACTAGCAAGAGTGCGACTCAAACGGCAGGCAATGCTGATTGGACGAATAGCAGTAACGGTAGCAGTTACAACAACACTCACACTGGTGAAGAAACCACAGTCAGCACGTCGAATTCTACTAACAGCAACAGCAGCGGTTTCTCCAAAAACAGCAGCGGAAATGACAACTATTCTGTAACCAACTCTACTTGGGAGAACACGACAATTAACGGTGTAGCTATCAACAGCAACACCCGCGACGTTTACTCAGAAGGCAGTACCAACAATCAAAGCAGCTACGATGATGGCAAGTCAAAAAATCACAGCAATCGAGACACCTACACTGTCAATAAATCCGAACAAACCAACAGCAGTCAGGGTTCCTCATATCGGCAGAACAATCGGCACAACAATTACTCGGTCACTCAAGGGAATGACACGCAAACTTACAAACACGGCCCGCAAACCAGCAGCAGGATTACAGATAACTATTCCGTAACGAAGTCGGATGGTTATAGCGCCAATAGTTCTGGAAAAATCACCTCTAAAAACAATCAAGAAACTTATTCCGAGAACCGAATTAAGCATGAAAGCGAGTATAAGATAGATGCTTATACTACGACCACCACGGGAGATGAAGAGACAATTACATCTACTCGTTCCACCAGCAACAATGACGGAACTAACAATACTTCATCCAGCAGCAGCGATACGGTTCGCACCCGCAATGACCAAACAGTTACAGTTCATAAAGATGGTCGGAAAAATAAGAATGAGGGTTCGAGTTACCAAAGATGGTGGAATGAAACAGCAACGGATCGAGGCGTGACTGCGACGACAAACGGTTATGAAAGTTGGAGTTCGAGTTACAGCAGGTCCGAGTTTAAAGGCGGTTACAGTTGGAGTGAAACCATCAGCGGTACTAATTCCGAATCGGTAACGAAAGGGGGGACGACTACTAGCAAGCAAAGCAATTGGAGTTGGACTCGCAGCGGGACGGTGTGGGATGATGGGCGCAATAATTGGAGTGAGAGTTGGTCGAAGTCTAATTGGGAGAATGGGAGGTCTGTACCGGGTGAATCGGAGACGGCGAGGGGGTCTTACGATCCGAAGGGTACGGGGACGCTCCCGAATAATTTGCCAGAAGCTGGGGAGGCGCCGCGGTTGAATAAGGTGCCGAAGAATCGGCCTATAGATTTGAATAAGCCTCCTAAGCCTACTGATAATATTTGGCAAACACCGCCTCGTACTCGTCCGCGAGTAGTAGAGAATGTCCCAGATAATTGGTTTGCTGGCTCTGGTGGTGGGGGTAATCCAGGTTCGGGAAAATTACCTCCTAACAAAATTTCTGCACTGGCAAAAGTTATCCGAGAATTGTTGAGTTTCTTTAGAGCTCTTGGAGAGTTTGTTGCTGGGGCAATATATCAATGGTTGCGTAATAATGGAGAACTTGCTAGATGGTTGTTGCAGGTATTGTCTCCCCAATGGAATGGACTCGAGCAAGATGTAGAGCGAAATCTGCCTAAAAGCTGGGCTTTCCAATCAGGGCGAACCTTCGGAGATGCGGCGTCAATTGTTACGGGGATTTTAGAGATAATTGGAGGTGGCGGTACTGGTGCTGGGGGTGCAGGTTTATGTGTAACAGGAGTTGGTTGCATTGCAGGTGCTCCTGCTATAGTAGCAGGGACAGCTCTAGGGCTACACGGAGCAACTACAGCTTCGACTGGGTTAAAGAATATAGCCAAGCTCCTGGGAGTAGTTTTTCACAGTACAACGGACGGCTCAGAAAGTGCAGGCCCGAGGCGCGGTGAAAATGAGATTCACCCAGATGCAGCGGAGTTAGAAGCAGACGCTAAACGAATTTCTGACGAGTTGTTCGGCAAAGATACTAAGACAGCCGATCTGACGGTAATCGCTGTTGGGCGAGTCATACCTGTAAAAGGAGGTGAACCCAGAAAAGTTGTATCTTCCAGTGCGGGATACTTTACAGATAAACAGAGAAAATTGCTGGAATCACAGGGATATATTGTTATTCCCGATAATAGACCTTTAAAAAATATTCATGCGGAGGAGCGAATGATTTATTGGGCTGATGCTGAAAAAGCTAAAGGAACAATAGTTGGAATTGAATCAATTGGGGTTAGCCATAAAAACGGAATTTGCGAATATTTCTGTAAGTCATTGATGCAAGAAAGAGGTATAAGACCTGGCAGTCGATGGAATCCTACCTACAAACCCGGTCCGAGCAGACAAAATGAACCACCGAGACGATAAAATCACGAAATGAATATGCACTTTTTTGAATTTGATACCCTCGAACAAGAACTGGAAAAACTTCCCGTATTTCACAGACTTGCGTTTGCTGCTGCTTGTTGCGAACGAATGCTTCCCAACTACAACGCTTTTTGCCGAATGTATGATTTTGGCGATCCCAGCGTACTGAGAAATGCACTCGATGAAGTTTGGCAGATTCTCCAAGGAAAACCAATAGATGAACTCAGAATAGAGCGATTAATCAATAATTGTGGCAGCGACAATATAGCTCCTGATTCGCTTGATTTTGGTGGTGATAGTTATAAATCACTACAACTTATTGACGCTATATGCACGACTTTGAGAGCCTGTAGCGAGGCAGCTACAAGAGAGATTGTTAGGATAGTAGAATACGCTAGAAATACCATTGAGTTTTATGTAGCTTGCGAAGATGAATTTTTCAATGTTAGTCGGGAACAAGATGGAAGGGAAAAGTTTATAGCAGCGATTGCCTGTCATCCATTTGCGGTTAGAGAAATGGCTAAAGAAACCGAAGATTTGCAAAGATTGAAAGAAACAGAAACCTTAGATAAGGATTTTCTGGAATGGCTGCGTACTTCCTCTCATAATAACGGGAAGAGTTTAATCGATCTTAGTTGATGGGATGTGTTGGCATCCTGAATCGAAGTAGACAAGTTAGTCTGTTTTCCAACAGTCGATCGCACTTTCATACACAGCTTAGCTGGGACGATCGCTCTTATGCTCTAATTTTTGTGTAATATGCCCCGAGGGGCGATCGGCTTGAAAAAGCTGTTGTACGCGCGATCGACACGGCACTAATTCTTGGATGAACACGGATCTCGCCCCAATCTAGGATACAACCCACATTCCGCACCCTCAACTGTCACAATCGGAAATTACGGAGAGAAAAAAGCAAAGCTTGCATAAAAAGAGAC
>NZ_JAUBTT010000004.1:140294-164574 GCF_036705125.1 Microcoleus sp. B7-D4 | reverse complement strand
GGGTCATTTTTTAACGTTATATGCTTGCTATGTAAGCATTATAACCTATTTTTATCGTATTTTATGTTTAAGTCCCGTTAGTTGGGGAACGATAAATACACAAAGAAACCGCGTTTCTCATGTTTTTTACCAACAGATGACAAATGGTGCTACGCTGGGGATAGGAAGTTATTTGTTTATGAACCAAATTAAACGTGTTGCCATAGTGGGAGGAACCCACGGAAATGAACTCACAGGAATTTACCTCGTGAAGAAATTCGATCGCGCGCCAGAGTTAATTGGGCGATCGACTTTTGAAACAATCGCCCTGCTAGCCAATCCCAAAGCTTGCGAAATCGGGACACGCTACATCGATATCGACCTCAACCGCTGCTTTAGAAAGCAAGATTTAGAAAATCCCCATCTCTCCAGCTATGAAGCGCAGCGGGCGAAAGAAATCTACGGCATTTTTAGCTCAAAAAACACTCATCTGCCCAACTTAATTATCGATTTGCACAGCACCACATCCAACATGGGGGTAACATTTATTCTCGCCAGCCATCATCCATTTAACCTGCAACTAGCCGCTTATTTAACCTCTGTGTATCCCCACATCAAGCTACTCGCTTCTACAACCAAGAATCATGATAGTCCTTTGCTGCGATCGCTTTCCGAATTAGGCGGTACGCTGGAAGTTGGTGCAGTCCCGCAAGGGATATTAGATGCGTCTTTATTTCAGCAAACTGAGCAAGTTGTCGGCACGATATTAGACTGCGTAGAATCCTACAATCAAGGCACAATGCCTGCTGCAAAGAATCCCCTGACTATTTATCACACCATTGGGGCGATCGACTATCCCAGAAACGAGAACCGAGAAATTCAGGCAATGATTCATCCCGATCTGCAATCCAGAGATTATCAAGCCCTAAATCCCGGCGATCCGATGTTTTTGACCTTTGATGGTGAGTCGCTCTTGTATGAAGGTAAATCAACCGTTTATCCAATTTTCATTAACGAGGCTGCTTACTACGAAAAAGGAATTGCCATGTGTTTTACGCAAAAGCAAATAGTTGTTAGTTATTAGTCATTAGTCATTAGTTATTTCTGGAGAGGGTTCTGGTGACAAAAACTCCTCTTTAGAAGCCGTAGTAAAAGAACGCAATTCCTTCCATATTTCCAAAGTGATAATACAGGTAATCAGCCACACCAAACCAGCCGTATAACCAGCAATAACATCGGTAGGCCAGTGAACTCCTAGGTAAAGCCGACTCAAACCAATAGCAGCAATTAATACAACTGTCAAGCTGTAAATCGACCAGCGCTGCTTGGGAAAGCGTTCACCCAAGAAATATCCTAGCAAACCGTAAATAACCATTGAAATCATCGCGTGGCCGCTAGGAAAACTGTAAAATGTTACATTAACAACGCGCTCCCAAAGTTGAGGTCGATCGCGGGCAAAAAGTTTTTTTAACAGTAAATTTAAACCGATCGCTCCCCCAGCCGCGAGCGCAATAGTTGCACCTTCCGATCGGTGATTGCGCGCTAGCAAAACAATACCCAACGTCAGACAAATCACTAGCAGCAACTTCGGCTCGCCCAAAAAGGTAAAGCCCAGCATTACTCCATCGCGCAGCGGAGTGTGAAGGCTCCTGAGATATAGTAAAATAGATGTATCGAAAGCGTAACTTTGTTTTCCCAACACGTCTTCGGCAATGGTGGCAAATCCCCACATCCCCAAAGCAGCAACAGCAAGCCCGGCCAGCCGAATTATCGAAATGAGCGATCGAATTTTAGAACCCATTCTTGAACTCATTAAAATTTTAAAATTTCCAACTCAAAATAATACAACAAATATAGGAAACGAAAACGCCTTACCCATCGTCTAGATTCTTGATCCCCTCTATTCTGAATCATTAATTGATTTTTCACTACCCACCTCAGCTTTTACATCCAACGGGCGAATGACTATACTATCAAAAAAATACATTTCTGCAATTTTCTTGACCTTGGGGTTGACAAGTCTGTCTAGCTGTGCTAATAACAGCGGAGTAAGTGCCCCGATCGCCGAAGCCAACACCATCGCCCAGCGTCTCGTCTCTACCGCAGTCGCCCAAAAGCCCAACAACCCGCAATTCGGCCAGCCGATCGACTGTACCCTAGGCAAAGATTGTTTTGTATTGCTGTATTTCGATCGAGAACCCGGCCCCACCGCCGTAGATTTTGGCTGCGGGCGTCAAACCTACGACGGCCACGACGGCACAGACTTTGCCATTCCCGACGCCAAAGCAATGGCAAAAGGAGTTCCAGTTATTGCCTCCGCTGCAGGCAAAGTTTTGCGAGCACGAGATGGTGTGGTCGATCGGCGTTTACAAAACGAGACAGAGAAAGCCAACATCGCAGGCACAGAATGCGGTAACGCCATAGTGATCGATCACGGCGCAGGCTGGGAATCCTACTACTGTCATCTCCGCAAAGGCAGCGTTGCCGTCAAACCGGGGACGCAGGTACAAAAAGGCACTGTTTTGGGCATGGTGGGAAACTCTGGGATGGCATCTTTCCCCCACGTACACGTAACTTTTCGCTATCAAGGCAAACCCGTAGATCCGTTTGTCGGCCCCGACGCGAAGGTAGGCTGCAACATCGCCCGCAATCCCATCTGGGACAAACCTCTAGACTATATTTCCACAGGTTTAATTCGGGCCGGTTTTGCCAATAAGCCGCCGGACGAGAACGCTGTCTGGGAAGGAAAATTTTCCGGGACTCAACTCCCTGCAAACAGTCCAGCCTTGTTGTTTTGGGTGCAAAGTTACGGAGTGCTCAAGGGCGATCGCGAACAATACAAATTATTTGCACCCAACGGCACAACCATCGCCGATCAGACCAATGAAATTAAAGCCCCCAGCCGCACTTGGTTGGGTTATGTCGGCAAAAGAAACAGTACAAATTCTCCTGTGATTCCGGGAGTTTGGCGGGCCGAATACCGGTTGATGCGGGGCGATCGAGTTTTGGCAGAAGTCAAGCGAGAAGTAGAGTTGCGTTAGTCGCCAAGTTACTCATACCAAATTCCTTTGAAAACGAGCATCAAATATGTTAAAATAACAACAATATTTTTTCATTTTTGATGGTCAAGTTTTCCTGGGCTCGTAAGAAAAATGTCATACAGCCAATTCACAAACCTAGAAATGATTGAAACCAACTTTGGCATAACCATTGCTGACAAAGTTGGTATTTTTGCCGATTTACCCGACGCCGAGTATAGCGAGCTTCTCAGCCAAACTCTGCAAGAAAACATTTCTTTGGCTTTAGCAATTAATACCGAAAAAGCTCGCTCCGAATTAATTGTCACACCTATTTTAGTAGAACTGAGAAAGCAGTTTAAGTATCAAATTAGCTTTTTTTCAGGAAAAGAGTTTAATGTAGATTTAGGAAAAGGATTAACGGGTTTCTGTGATTTTATGATTAGTCGTTCTCCCGAACAATTGCTAATCAAAGCGCCCGTGGTCGCCTTAGTAGAAGCTAAAAATGATAATATCCAAGCTGGGCTTCCACAATGTATGGCAGAAATGATTGCCGCTCAAATCTTTAATGAAAGAAGAAACAATAATATTTCCGAAATATATGGAGTGGTCACAACAGGAACCAATTGGAAATTTTTACGGCTTAGTAATCAACTTATGGAAGTTGATTTAAATGATTATTTTATTGATAATATTAGTAAAATTATTGGCATTTTAAAATATTTGATCGATGCAGATCACCTATGAAACTGGGAGCCAACTTATAGCAGGAGGCAGGAGGCAGGAGGCAGGAGGCCGACGTAATGAGAGCGAGGGTTTCAGCAATCGATATCGTCCGGCGCCGCCTTGGCGGTTGCTATATGAAATTTGCTCAATATAGATAAATTTAACAATGACTTAACCATAATTTTTACAACATCACAAATTCTCCGGGACAATCTAGCTTTCATCAGCTTGTTGTCGCCGGCTTGATCGCTCATCCTTCCCCGTCTAACGCGAGCGTTCGGGAGGGTGGTTTGGATGGGGAGAATTTAGGGCAAATTGTTCCAAGCTTGAGCCACAATGTCGCTCAGCCATAGCCTCTGAGCAAAATCGAGCAGATTGTCGTCGGCTAGTACCTCAGCCTTCAATTCATCCAAAGACTGAGATCGCGATCGAGCTATTTGAATCACACCCGCGATCGCCGACGCCACCAATTCTTCATTCAGCGGCTGCTGTCGCAAAGCAATCATTTCTTGAGGATTCGTAGGAATGGGATAATTCATGAGATTGCATACCGAAAGGAGTAGATATTCAGCCACTGCGGGCCAACCGAGAGCAAGAGCGATCGAAAACCTAAAAATCTGAGAACATTGTAAACTTATGTGAACGAACCTGACGGTCAACTGGGTACAGTTAAACCGCAGGCTTCTTTTTCCTTTTTTGCAAAGGCTTTTTTGAGTGACGAAGTTCCCCCGCCACTTTTGTAATTCAGGCCAATCTTTTTGATCAGCTTAGCTGAATTTTCGTCTCGATCCAAAGATTCTCCACACTGACAGGAATGCCACCGCGCAGACAATTCTTTCGGTACTTTATTGAGGCAATTCCAGCAGTGTTGAGAAGTTCCATTGGGATCTATAAACAAAACGCTCTTACCTAATTTCCCAGCAACATATTTGAGGACGGTCACAAATTGACCGTGAGCCGCATCAAGCATTGATTTATTCAAACCACTTTTAGCAGCTTGCCCATTTGGTAAATAAACCAAGTTACCATTCTCAATATCAGTCTTAGGCTTGGCGCGTCTAGTCAGATTCTTGATACTCAAACCTTCAACTATTAAAACATCACATTTGCTAAATAACTCATGTGCTGCTTTGAATTGAAAATCCAGCCTTGCCCTGGCTACAAATTGGTGGAGTTTAGAAATTTTACCCTTGATAATTTGCCAAGGTTTAGAATTCTTGACTCTATTAGCTAGCTTCGCTTGAAGTCTTGCTAATTTCTCAGCATATTTCCTTAATAACCTAGGGTTTTCAATTCTGTCGCCAGTGGAAAGATAGACATAATTGGTGATTCCCAAGTCAATACCGAGACTGTTTTCTTCGGTCGGTTGAATTTCTACAACCGTTACGGGAACTGTTGTATCTTCTAGCGTCAGGGAAATATACCACCCATCTGCTTCTTTGATAACACTTCCAGTCTTAACCTTGAAACCTGTCGGTATTCGACGATGAAAAACCATCGGTACTTGACCTATTTTTTTGAGGTCAATACAAATCCTATTTTGCTCATCCTTGATAATATCGAGATTATCCAATTGAGGGTAAGTAAAAGATTTGTAGTAATGGAAACCCTTGAATTTGGGTTGACCTCTACGATTGCCGTTTTTGTCCGGTGTTGTAAAATTTGAAAAGGAAGTTTCCACTCGGTTGACCACATCCTGCAAAACCTGAGAATCTAGGTTTTTATAATCAGAAAATAGCTTCTTGGTGTTTTTTAAGTCAGCTAACTGTATGGTTTGCCATTGCACATAACCGCCTTCAACGTTTGAGAAAACATCACCTTTTTTCGTTAAAGGATTACCTAATTCATCTTTTTTTCTACCATCTCTAGTTTGTACCCTGGTCAAAGGGATATTTTTATAGACTTCTTCAATTGGAACTATAGATGCAGTCAGAGGGCAAGCGTTAATAGTCGTTCTCGTTGACTCCCACCATCTAAATCTTTCACTTAGTCGGTAGTTATATTGCCTGCGACAAAGCTCTAGGTGTGTTGTAATGGTTGTTAGTTGAGCTTTTGTAGGTTTAAGGCGGTATTTGTAAGTTAGCTGCATAAGAAACTTCCTTTTTCGACCTTTTTACAGTATAGTTGGTGTCGGTCACGAAGACAATACTGATAATAAGAAATAATCAACCTTCGTAAACAATATAAGTCTCTGGCAAGTTGTTAATTTAAAAACAGATTTCCTGCGAGAGTTTATAACTTTTTCAACAATCATGAGGTACATTATCACTCAATGTGTTCACGGTGTATAATTGTCGGTCTTCGTCCGCGACGACCGACGCGCCTTTCATCACGCGGGCGTAATTTATTTGGGGTACTTCGCGCTTGCGCTCAGATGTTTCCCCTCTAAATATACCGAGAGACTTCTCGGCTGACAGTTAAAACTCAATAAGTATTCGGGAGTATAGCCTACTTTGCTCCCTTGTCAACTCCCCCATCTTTATTAATTTATTCAGCATTGAGAGCCTAATCATGCAAGAAATTCTTTATCTAGAAGTCCCGACACCAGATACAGCAGCCGTCTGCACTTGGTTGCAGCACGAATTCGATCCCGGAATCGGAGAAAAAATTATTACTCCTGACGGTTTTCGCCTGCTTTCACCGGCCACAACAGCCGAGGTTCTCAAGTCTGGAACTCAAAAGGCCAATCCAAAACCCGCATTGGCTGACACCAATTCAGGAAACCAAAATTGGCGATCGACAGAACTTTCCACCTTTGTCTGGTCACTGCAGCGCACAACTTATTTAAAAGTCTTTCGTCTAGAAGACGCCCCCGCTGGAGAAAGAAAGTTCCTGGAAGCTCTGAATCTTGCTGTGAGAAACAAGTTTCCCGATCGCTACCGGGAACCCCCTGTCATAGACCTCTCCAAACAGTCAATTTTTGACGATCTTGCCCCCTATTACCCATTGACCGTCAAATACTTCCAAAAAATGCCGAATGGCGAATACGACCTCAAGCGCGTCTACTGGTGGGAACAGCGTTGGCGCGAAAGCACTCGCAATCCTCAAAAGCCAAAACAAGTAGTGTTTTTGAAGGAAGAGGGAACAGGGAAGAAGGTAGAAGACACGATTTCGGTGTCTGATTCTGGCGATACTTTTTATGACTTAATTTATATTGGCGGGGCCTTGGGAGTGATTCACGCCGCAGTCATGGCGAGATTGGGCTACCGGGTGCTGCTAGTTGAACGAATGCCTTTCGGGCGGATGAATCGCGAGTGGAATATTTCGCGGGATGAAATTCAAAGCTTAATTGATTTGGGTTTATTTACTGCGGCAGAAATCGAAACTTTGATTGCCAGAGAATACAAAGATGGCTACAACAAGTTTTTTGATGCTAACAATCCGCTCGTGGCTAAAGCGCCAGTTCTGCACACACCGAAGGTACTAAATGTAGCTTTGGACGGAGAGAAATTGCTGAATTTAGCGGGAGTGAAGCTAACAGAAGCTGGCGGGGAAATCTGGGACGAAACTGAGTTTATCAGAGCCGATGTTGAAGCAGAAAAAGTAGTAGTTCAGGGCCGCCACTTGCCGACAAAAGCCGATCGCACTGCATTAGGACGGCTGCTGGTGGATGCAATGGGTTCGGCTTCTCCCATCGCTTGGCAATTGAACGAAGGGCGGACTTTTGACAGCGTTTGTCCGACAGTGGGAGCAGTCATCGACGGAGGATTTGAGCCGGGAATATGGGATTCCGAGTACGGGGATGTACTCCACACTCACGGGGACATTTCCCGCGGACGCCAGCTCATTTGGGAGTTGTTTCCCGGCGCCGGCACAGAACTGACAGTTTATCTATTTCACTACCACCAAGTACATCCAGAGAATCCCGGTTCTTTGCTGGAAATGTACGAGGATTTTTTCGCAATTTTGCCGGAATACCGCCGCTGCGATGTCGATAAATTGGTTTGGAAAAAACCCACCTTTGGTTATATTCCGGGGCATTTTAGCAGCAACAGTAGCGATCGCTCCGTGGCGATCGATCGCCTAGTCTCGATCGGCGACGCAGCATCCTTGCAATCTCCCCTCGTTTTCACCGGCTTCGGCTCTCTTGTCCGCAATCTTTTCCGCTTAACAGACCTTTTGGATACAGCATTAAAGCACAATTTGTTGACGGCAAATCACTTAAACCAAATTCGCGCCTACCAGAGCAATGTTTCAGTAACTTGGCTATTTTCTAAAGGCATGATGGTTCCTACCGGCAGCAGTTTGCCACCCCAAAGAATTAATTCAATGCTCAATACCTTTTTCGGTATTTTGGCAGCACAAAAACTCGCCGTCGCCGAAACTTTTATTAAAGACAGAACCGACTGGCTAACTTTCAATCGACTGGCGATCGAAGCAGCGGGAAAAAACCCTTCTCTCCTCTTGTGGATTTTAGATTTTGTCACCTTGGGGGATATTTGGCGCTGGCTGGGAAGTTACTTGAATTTTACTCTGCTGGCTTTGGCCAGTTTGCTGTTCGGATGGCTTCCCAGCTTCGCCCGCAGGGTACAACCTTGGTTGGAACCCCGGTATCCGGCTGTTTGGCTATGGCTGTTGGCTACCAGCTATGCTCTCACCTACGGCATGGGAAAGGGGAGAAAAGAGCAAGACTTAAGTACCAAATAGTTCGCTAAAAATATCCATAGTTAATCGTTGAGGAGAAGTTTTGTGTTTGCCGTCAAGCGAGCGCTCAAATTGAATAACCCGGAAGCGACCTTGATGGCAAAACACGCAGGATTTCGGCGGGTAGTGTTTAACATGGGGTTGAGCTTGCGGACTCAAATGTATAGCGGGGGACAATTCACGGACTCACAGGTACTTAACGAAGTCAAAAAAGTTCTCACCCACTACGTCAAGAAACAGCCTGAATTCGCTTGGATGAATCAATTATCTAGTCGAGTTTATCAAAATGCTTTGATTGACTTGAAAGATGCTTTTAGTCGGTATCGCTCTGGAAAAGCAGGTCATCCAAGATTTGCTAGTCGCCGAGACGGTCAATCTTTTACAGTTGATTCGTCTAACGGCAAAGTTTTACTAAATGCTGGCAGCACGATCAAGATTCCTACATTGGGAACTTTTCGACTCTACGAAGCCCTAGAATGCGGTTATGTGTCTCAAACTTTTACGATTTCAAAAGAAGGAAGTCGTTGGTTTGTTTCCTTTGGCGTTGATGCCGAACGTTTGCCAGTTCAACAACCTGAGAATGCTGTAGGAATCGATTTAGGCATCAAGTATGCGGCCACGCTGTCAACTCAGCAGGTCTTTGAGGCGCCGAAGCCGTTAAAAAAAGCGAAAACCAAGCTTGCTACCTTGCAGCGCCAAGCATCAAAACAGGTAATAGGCTCCCAAAATCAGCGCAAAACCTACCATAAAATCCGTCGGCTCCATGCACGGATAGCTCGTATTCGCTTAGATTTTCTTCACAAGCTAACAACTTATTTAGCCCAAACTTTTAAGCTAATTAAGATTGAAAACTTGAACGTTCAAGGAATGATGGCGAACCACAAGCTGTCCGGGGCAATATCGGATATAGGTTTTTACGAGTTCAAACGTCAACTCGATTATAAGTGTAAAATGTATGGGGCAAATTTAGTGCTGGTAGACCAATGGTTCCCCAGCACTAAAACTTGTTCTAATTGTGGCACTAAAAAAGATATGCCACTAAGCATTCGGACTTTTGACTGTCCCGCTTGTGGCATATCTTTAGATCGTGATTTCAACGCCAGCATCAACATTTTAAACTGGGAACCCTCGGCTTGAGGGGGATAGCCTACTTATCTTGGGATTAGCCGTCTACCCAACAGCGTAGGAAGTAAACTCCGAATTGTGTCTAAAGATGGCTTTAGGTAAGTTTAGATAAGTTTTACAAAGCAGTGTTGAGTTTTGAGTGTTGACTCAAAACTAGCAACTTCAGTTCGCTATCGAAAACTCGGCAATTCAATTTCAGCTAACGATCGACGTTTTTTAGAAGCCCGCAGCGGACTGGCAATCAAGCTCAGCCAGTCTGGTTGGGCGACTGCTGTAGGTTTTGCCACACTCGATCGCACTTCTTGAATGCCAAAGGTTTCAACAGAGTTCAAAATTTGAAAAGCCCTAGCCAATTCTTGAGCCTCCACTTTGGTAGCAGTTTCGGCGGGTTCAGACTCAGCCATCGGCAGTTCAGGTTCCGCAACCGGTTCGGCCGAGTCAGTTGCAGGCTCATCAGGCTGGTTGGTTTCGCTCTTCTGCAATTGAATGCCGGACACTTCGGCTAATTTGTTGAGTTCCAGATTGGCTGGGGATTCAGGCTCGATCGCCTCGGTAGCAGCGGCTACCTCTAGAAGCCCTTCTGGTTCCGACCAAGGTTGGACAGGGGA
Source organism: Microcoleus sp. B7-D4 (assembly GCF_036705125.1). NCBI lineage: Bacteria > Bacillati > Cyanobacteriota > Cyanophyceae > Oscillatoriales > Microcoleaceae > Microcoleus > Microcoleus sp. B7-D4. The sequence continues at coordinate 154,475 of NZ_JAUBTT010000004.1, read as the reverse complement.
AGCGTTGAAGGCTGGCGGCACTGGCATCTGAGAGCTTTTGACCGCCGCGAGCAAAGATTCTAATTGTGCGCTGGCGGTTTCCAGATTATTGTCAGGCTGCTCGATCCTCGGCGACTTTACCTGTGGCCTGTCCAAACTTCTTTCCAAGGCAGCTTTGAATTGCAGAGTGTGGCGCTGCTGGCGGTGCAAGCGGGCTCGCAATTCCCTGCAAATATTTTCTGTGGCTACTAACTGGTGTAACTGTTCGTTGTAGCGCTGCACAGTAGACGCACATTCTCGCTCAACAGTCGCTAGCCTGACTTGGCTGGTTGCCAACTGACTTCTTAAACTTTCGACTAAAATTTCTTGACTTTGGAGGGTTTGATGGGAAACTTCCACTTTGCCAAACAACCGCGTCAATTGTTCTTGAGTATTTTCGAGTTCTGCAGTCCGCTGTTCTAGCAAAGTTTCGCGATTCTGCAAGGTTTTTTGGGACTCTTCCAGAGCTGTTTCTAGCTGCGCGATGCGCTGTAAAAGGTCGCGGTTGCATTCGTGCAGCGCTTGCATAAGGGTGACTGGGGTCGATCCTTTGCCCTTGGCCTGTTCGGCATTCCCAAGCAGATTTTTTAGATTCTCTGACATCGGGGGCGAGCCCGCCTCAGTCGGCTGTGTCGGAGATTGCGAATTTTTTGTTTCAGGTTTTGTGGGAATTGCATCTACGCTGATGGCGTTGGGAAAATCTACTGTTTGCCAGTCTTCTTCTGGCTGTTGGGGAACCGTTGCGGGAGTGTCTGTCGCATCGGGGGCGATCGGCTCAAAACCCCCAGTAGCAGCAAAATCTGAATGAAATGGTTCGGTATCGGATGGAACAGCAGGGTGCGGTTGGTGCTGATGGGCTCGAAGATCAGCTTCTGACATGGCTTTTTATCCCAATACTCACAGGGTCTCAGATACAGTCTATCCTTAGAGATTCTACAGAAGGAAGCCCCTCAGTGATAGTTGTTGTCATTTTTTCTGTTTTTTAGGACAATAGCGTCTGAATCGAGTGGCGCGATCGATCGAACTACAACCCGAACTCAAATTAAGGCGTAAGATGCGCCTGCGATCGCCCTACAGACGTGAGTTTTTCGCCCAGAGTCCTATTAAAATAATTTTTCCCGATCTCTAACGCACTGTTTCGCTATCCGTGCGATCGCCTAAGCTTTAACAACTGAAAAATGTTTGTCAATGATTGCTGGAACTTCTGCCGGTGCAATGCGAGTGTAGCGAGTTTTGTCCGGCATCACAACTATATTTGGGCCTGCTTTACACTGTTTGAGACATCCGGTTCCCTGTACTGTCACTTCGTCTTCTAAACCGCGCGCATTCAAAGCATTTTCTAAAGCTTTACAGACTCCTCCAGCGCCCCGCTTCAGGCAGTCTGATTTTTGACATACTAATATTTTGGTTTGGGTTTTTGCCGGAGCTTTTACAGTTTGAGCTGCTGTGGGAGAGCTGACTTCGGTTTTAGCGATCGCGCGATCGTCGGATGTCAATACCGCAACAGGCCCATTGGTGGAGTCGAGCTGTTCGTGCGATCGATCGTTGTGACCCTGAGCCAGCTTGAGGCTGCGAGCTTTAAGTTTTATTTTACCGTTTTTCAAGTTAAGTTCTTTCTCACCTACAACTTGAACTCTCAACCCCGGTGTCAAAATAGGCGACAGAAATGCCCGCAATTCCTTGCAAAGTTTAACAAGATATTCTACTCCCCGATCGTTGCTAATTCGCAAATATTTAAGTTTGCAACCATCTTCAATAATTAGGCCGAGGATTTCTCCTTCTAAACTGAATTCGGAAACTTGCTTGCCAGATTTATACATTGTTATGACTCCTTTAAATCCGTTACATCCGTTACATCTTGTACGCTGCTCGTTGCCGAACTTCCTTCTACCTTTACCCAATTTGCCAGCAGCATTCCAGCCACTGCACCAGTTCGTATCGAGGGGCACTGACTTGCCTCAACACGCTCATTAACTGAGCCGCTTGTTTAGCAGTGTTGACTTTTGCCCGCAAAGGTTGGTCAACCGCACACCAGCAGGGAATTTCTAGCTCTTGCAAGCGTTTGTAAACTTGCCACCTATCTAGCCAACCCACTTGCACAATGTCACAAACTTCTAATTCTGGATCTGCTGGATTCATTTTTTAACAACAGTAATAATTTGCATTAATTTTTGCTCCTGACTGGTAGCGTGGAGAAGTTAAAAGCCAGATTTCAGCAGAACCTCAAGGATTATCAAAAGCCCTTCCTGAAAAATTCTGCCTTTTGCCTTCTGCCTTCTGCCTTCTGCCTTCAGAAGGTTCGCCCCATTTTCAGGAAGCGTTCAGAACGAGAATCTTTTTAAGCATAACCCAACTGCTAATAATTCTCAATAGGTTTAGAAAAAAATTTTCCTACTGTACAAAATTTTCTACTATCGAGGTAGACGCTACTTGACTGGTAAATCTAGGGTGCTAGACTGAAGTCTATTGGCAACAAAACTGCCTATTGAGAGGAGAACACACATGGCCCAGACTCAGAGTGCATTGAGACCATTTGGCCACATAGCCGAAAACCCAGTTCTACTGGAACATTCAGTCACAGCACCGATTTGTGAAGGAATGAACGCGCTGCTGGCCAGTTTTCAGGCTTTATACCTGCAATATCAAAAACATCATTTTGTGGTGGAAGGGGCAGAATTTTACTCCTTGCACAAATTCTTTGAAGAAAGCTACGGAGAAGCTCAAGATAGCGTCCACGAGTTGGGCGAACGGTTAAACGGGTTGGGCGGCATACCAGCAGCTAGCTTTAGCAAGTTAGCTGAGTTGTGCTGTTTTGAGCCGGAAGCCGACGGCGTATATTCCTGCCGCCAAATGCTAGAACACGATTTAATTGCAGAGCAAGCTATCCTTGGTTTGCTGCGGCGTCAAGCAGGACAAGCAGAAAGTTTGGGCGATCGAGCTACCCGCTACCTCTACGAAAAAATCCTGCTAAAAACAGAAGAGCGAGCTTATCACATTTCCCACTTCCTCGCCCCCGATACTTTAGTGCAGTTGAACTTGAATTAATCATCGGTTTGCTGTTACTCGGCGGTTGAAACCGCTACTACACACACAAAGTCTGCCTCCGCAGACTAAGAGTATATCTAAAAAAGCGCGATCGGCTTTTTAACCGATCGCGCTTTTTTATACAATGTGCGATAAAATTTGAGTTCCCCGACTTCTCCAAAAAGTCGGGGAGCTGGGGGAAGTTCTCCAGCAGGCAATTAAGGCGCTAAAGCATTGCCACGCAACAAGCTACCAATGGTTTTCGCAGTAATCTTCATCTGGATGAAAGGATTTGCTGGTACTACTGTTTTATACAAGTAGCTATCGAATGTGAGTTTCTGCACATCGCGATCGGCACACATTTCCACAAAAGCTTCGCGGGTAGCGTCGGAACGGTAGAACACGCGCTGCAAAATGTCGAGAACTTTGTAAGTAATGCCGTAGGCTTTATCCCACCGCTTCAGGTAAAGCTTGATTTCCTCTTCAGTCGGAATGCGCGCGCCTTTATTGGAAATCTCAACAATAGTTTCGGCGCACATCCGGCCAGACTTGGCGGCAAAATAGATACCTTCGCCAGAAGACTTGGTAACGTAACCTGCGGCGTCGCCTACGAGAGCAACTCGGCCGACAACCCGGCGAGGACGCGGATGTTCCGGGATGGGGTGAGCTTCCACTTTAATAATCTCACCGCCCATCAGTTTTTTGGCAGCGCGGGCGCGGACGCCTGCTTGCAGCTTTTTGATGCTGGCTTGATTGACTTTCATCGTGCCGGTACCGACGGCTACGTGGTCGTATTTGGGGAACACCCAAGCGTAGAAGTCGGTAGATACGTCGTCGCCGACGTACATTTCGGCTAAGTCTTCGTAGTAAGCCATTTTATCTTCCGGCAGGCGGATGCGCTCTTGGAAGGCGATCGCATAATTGTAGTCGCCAGCGTCGATCGCCTTTGCTACGCGAGAGTTAGCGCCGTCAGCCCCAATTACCAAATCCACTTTCAGAGTTTTCTGAATACCCATTGCGCTGCCGTCGGAGTGGTCGGCATAGTGGAGAGTGTAGGGGTCTGTATTGTTGCCGGGAATTTCTAATTTGTGAACGGTGCCGTTAATCAGTTTTGCACCCAAGGAAGCGGCGCGATCGCGCATGAAGCCATCGAGCACTTCGCGGCGGCACATACCGATGTATTCGTGTGCGTTTTCAATATTGATGTCCACCTCGACATTGGAGGGGGAGATCATTTTCATTTTTCTGACTTGGCGGTCAATAATACTTTGCGGCAAGTCAAATTCGCTGACCATGCACAGGGGAATCGCCCCACCGCAGGGTTTGGCGTTGTCTAATTTACGCTCGAATAGGTATGTTTCGATGCCTGCTTTTACCAATGTTTCGGCGGCGGAAGAACCCGCAGGGCCTGAACCTACTACTGCAACCCTTAGTGTCAAAGCTTTTCTCTCCAGTTTTTTTCTATAGGCATTACTCAGGTGTGATGGTATCACGGACTTGGGATGCGGTGGCGTGAAGCAGGGGAGATTTCAATGAAATGAAACAGAGCTTAACAGTTCGATACGAAAATTGGGTTTCGGGCAGTAGGTGCGATCGAATATCTTAAATTTTTTAGTGTAGATGAAGGTGGATGGACGGTGATGTGCCTTGATCTGCCCTGGTGTGCGATCGAACATTTTGCCCTATTTTCTAAGAACAGGCAAGATGCCTGTTCCACAAAGAGTGAATTTTCTGCTTGTGGGGAGTAGGGGTTGGGCCGAAGAGCCCGCCCGGACATGAACAAGCTTCCCTAGGCTGTTCCACAAAGAGTGAATTTTCTGCTTGTGGGGAGTAGGGGTTGAGCCGAAGAGCCCGCCCGGAATAGGTTAGAACCAGTCCAATAAGTTACATTAAAGTTACTTGCAGTTATATCTAAAATTCTTATGCTCGGTAATTTTCAACAAAGCAACCTGCGGATTGAGCTTGAAGCTTCCGAAACAGCGATTAGAGACAGCTTGTTGCGTCCAACTCAATTGCAGCAGTGGCTGTGGCCGCAGCAGTTGTCTAGCGGTTTGCCGGAAGAATTTGCTCAAGGTTTGACCTTTACAAGTTGGCTGGGCCCCGTGGCAGTTCAGCATCACGTTGATATTGTTGAGCACAATTGTCTGCGGCTGTTATTGAGTCAGGGAATTGACGGGTTTCACGAATGGTATTGGGGCGATGGTTGGGTGCAGTCTCGGTTGGAGGGAGTGTCGCTGCTGCCGCTGAATTTGGGGCAAACGGCTAGTTTACTCCGGCTGCGGGAGTTTGTAGCCGGGAAGGGTAAGGGGAAGTAGGAAGTAGGAAGTAGAGCAACATCATCTAAAAGCTTATCGAATGCAGTGGCCCGATTGTTTCCCACCTGATTGCCCGCCAAACGACGCTAAAGAGCCGTGCGATCGAGTTTATCGCCTGATTCAACAAGATTCTGCAACGGCTGATGATTTTTTGACAGTCCGCCAACTTTACCCAAATCGACAATTTCCTGACAGCGAAAAAGAATGCCGTTCCTGTGCTCTCTCTGTTTTTACTTCAAGAGATGATGTGACAGTTAACCGCAGAACTGGTCGGTTTAAAAATATGAAAGTTGCTGTGGCAAATTTGACTCCCGATTCAGGACGAATCAAGCACACTCCCTCACCGGGTACTAAGAATTCTCACCACAGTTGGTGGGTTCCAGTTAACGTTGAAGCCTTGACTTTATTTGAAGCTGTTGATGTCACTGAGTGAGGTATAGTTATGAGCCTGCTTCCAGAGTCTACTCATTTAGGCAAATTGGAAATTATCGAGGTTTACGAGTATTACGATGTACCGTGCCTATTTGCTTGCCGAAATGCGTCAGAACAGATATTTCTTGCAGTTTGGGCAAGTCAAACAAAAGAAATGGGAAGATGGTTTTATGTTCCCATGTCTATCGGTCGGTTTAAGCGGGTTCGGTCGGGAAGTATTGATATCCGAGATGCTTTTGTAACCGCTGAAGATGGTTTTGTTTATGAAGTTATCATCCCCTGCGACGATAGTTTTGACAGGGTGATAGCTGTTTCTTGCCAAGAACTAAATGATGAATGGCTTCCTATGGCTGGTGAATTGCTTGATTTTGGGGACGAACCTTTGCCGGCATTGTTTCAAAAGCAAGAGGTGAGTTGATTTTTTGGTAGTCCTGCATAGCAAGGAAAAATCCTAAATATTTTTACGGGTAAAAAGCGTTGTAATGATGATACATACCAGAATATCCCCGCATAATGGGAGAGCTTTGTAGATTAGGACAGACTCTTTTTTACAATTTATTACAACAATAGCGAGATATGCTTTGCCTCAGGGTGTTATTTAATCTTTCGATATCAAAAGTTGGGTCGGTATCTTTGCCGACAGGTTTGTGTCGCTGGGGAGCGAAAACTTTTTAGAGGTGGCCCCAAAATCTGTATAATAGACGGCACATTGTCTGTCCACTACTGGGAGGGAATCCCAAAAACCTTTAGCACCCATTTCAACTCGACTTCCTATATACACCCCTAGAATTTCTTTGCTTAAGGCATCAATTGGCCCGCTCTTTCCAGTGCTTGTTCCCCTTATTGCCTAAAAACGACTACATTTCATCACATTGGATCGTTAGCTTGCCTTGGTTTTTTGACTTTAATTGAACTTTCCGGGGGACTGATCCTAATTGTTGAAACACACATAGTATTGGAACCAGCGGGGACACCCTCGTGAATTTGACAATCGCCACTCAAGATATTTTTTATAATAAAAGCCGATCGCTCAATTTTTTGTTTCTTCTGAAATCCTTTGATGTCTGGGGTTTTAAACAAACTGCCTGTGACAATCTCGACATTCAAAATTTTGCTTAGCGCTGGGGGTGGGACAATTTTTAACGATGTTTGGATAACCGAAACGGTGACAATTCATGGAGTTGAGAATTAACAAGGCTTAGGTACGTCGCATGATAACTCCTTACTCTTACTATGCCAGACCACCTGAAAGCCACTTCGCTGCCGAAAAATTAAGATTGTGTTATAAAAACATAATTTGTTCCTTTCTAAAGCGCTATTCTCGACACAACGAACCCGGTGCGTTTTGAGTTAGCTTTAATTTTTACCAGAAAAATAAATATGCTCTCCATTCCAGGTATTGCTGTCCAGAAGCTGCTTTACGAAAGTGCCAATTCTCTGGTTTACCGGGCGATTCGGGAAGCGGATCGCCAACCGCTCATCCTCAAACTGCTCAAAGAAAGCTACCCCACACCTCAAGAATTGCTACGCTACCGCACCGAATACCGCATCACGCGAGAGCTGAAAGAGGCGGGAGTCGTGCAAGTTTATGACTTGCAAAAATACCAAAACAGCCTCGTGATTTTTGTGGAGGACTTTGGCGGGGAATCCTTGAAAATATGGATGCAGGAGCGAAAGTTTAGCCTCAAGGAATTTCTGCAAATTGCGATCGCCACAACTGAAATTTTAGGGCAAATTCACAGCGCCAACATCATCCACAAAGATATTAACCCCTCGAATATTGTTTACAACCCCGAAACAAAACAATTAAAAATTATCGACTTTGGTATTTCTACTCAGCTAACGCGAGAAACGCCAACCCTGAAAAACCCCGACGTTCTTGAAGGAACTCTCGCTTACATCTCGCCAGAACAAACTGGCAGGATGAATCGCACTCTCGATTACCGGACTGACTTTTACTCCCTCGGCGTCACCTTCTACGAATTGCTGACAGGAAAATTGCCTTTTGAGACAAAAGATGCTTTAGAGATAGTTCACTGCCACATTGCCAGACAACCAGTTGCCCCGCACGAAATCAAGCCAGAAATTCCCCTAATTGTCTCGCAAATTGTCAGCAAGCTGATGGCAAAAAATGCGGAAAATCGCTATCAAACTGCATTGGGTATCAAGCAGGATTTAGAAATGTGTCTGGTTCAATTACAAGAAACCGATAGCATAGAAGAATTTGACTTGGGAACGCTGGATATTACAGACCATTTCCTGATTACCGAAAAACTCTACGGCAGAGAAAGTGAAGTTGATCATCTATTAGCTGCCTTTGAGCGAGTCAGTATCGGTAGCGCCGAAATGATGCTGGTGGCTGGCTTTTCTGGGATTGGAAAAACCGCAGTAGTGAACGAAGTCCATAAGCCGATCGCCCGACAGGGTGGCTATTTTATCAAAGGCAAATACGACCAATTTCAACGCAATATTCCTTTCTCAGCATTTGTGCAAGCATTTCGGGAATTGATGGGACAATTATTATCAGAAACTGACGCTCAGTTACACAGATGGAAAACCCTGATTCTCACCGCAGTAGGCGAGAGTGGGCAAGTCTTGATTGACGTAATTCCTGAATTAGAACACATCATTGGCCCTCAAAGTCCTGCACTAGAATTGTCGGGGAGTGCCGCCCAAAATCGCTTCAATCTGCTGATGCAGAAATTTGTGCAAGTATTTACCCAAGCAGAACATCCCTTAGTGATGTTTCTGGACGATTTGCAGTGGGCAGATTCGGCATCGCTGAAATTGCTACAACTATTGATGGAAGATACCGGGCATCTGTTAGTATTGGGTGCTTATCGGGATAATGAGGTATCACCAGCTCATCCGTTTATGTTGACTGTGGATGAGATTGTGAAGTCTGGGGCAGTGGTGAATACGATTACCCTGGAACCGTTGAGTTTAGCAGATCTAAATCAGTTGGTAGCAGATACGCTGATTTGTGATTTATCTTTTGCTCAACCTTTGACAGAATTGGTTTATCAAAAAACCAAAGGTAATCCCTTTTTCTCTACTCAATTCCTCAAGTCGCTGTATGAAGATGGTCAAATTATCTTTGACCCCCCTGTGTCCCCCCTTACTAAGGGGGGAAGTAAAGGGGGGTGGCAGTGCGATATTGCTCAAGTTAGACTTACCCACGCCTCGGATGTGGTGGAGTTTATGGCGGTGCAATTGCAGAAGTTGCCTGCACAAACTCAGGATGTCCTCAAACTTGCCGCGTGCATTGGAGCGCAGTTTGATTTAGAGAGATTGGCAATAGTCAACGAAGAACTACCCGAAAAAACGGCATCAACCCTGTGGAAAGCATTGCAAGAAGGACTCATTTTACCCATTACAGAAGGCTATAAATGCTTCATTCCAACAGATGCTCAATCCAATACTGAGTCTATTACCAATCCAACTTATCGCTTCCTGCACGATCGCGTCCAGCAAGCGGCTTATTCCTTGATTCCTGACAACCAAAAACAAGCTATTCATCTGAAAATCGGACAGTTACTTGTCCAAAATTATTCGGATATAGAAATAGAAGAAAAACTCTTTGATATTGTGGGGCATTTGAATCAAGGAATTGAGTTAATCAATCAATTAAGCGAACGAGAAGCCTTAGCCCAACTAAACTTAGAAGCTGGACGTAAGGCTAGAAATTCTACCGCCTACGCAGCCGCAATGACCTATCTGCAAACAGGGATTGAGCTACTGAGAGCCAACTGCTGGCAAAGTCAGTATGAGTTGACGCTGAATCTCTATGTTGCTGCTGCCGAAGCCGCCTATTTGAATGCTGACCTTGAAAACATGGAACAGATGGCAGCACAGGTGTTGCAAGAAGCTAAGACGATTTTAGACAAAGTTAAAATTTACGAAATTTCAATTGCCGCCCAGACAGCCCAGGGCAAGCTGTTGGAGGCGATCGCAGTGGGCAGAGATGCACTCTTGCAACTGGGGGTTGAACTCCCTACCGAACCTGACGAAGCCAAGATTGGCAAGGCGCTACAAACCCTTGCCAGTCAACTCCAGGGAAGAAGGGTGGAAAAACTGGTTGACTTGCCTGTGATAACTGATGCCAAGGCTCAGGCTGCCATGCCATTATTAGGAACGTTATATGCTTCCATCTTTATAGGAATGCCGAGTTCGATGCCCCTACTTAGCTCCACGATGGTAAGTTTATCGCTCTCCTTTGGGAATGCACCCGCATCAAGCGTGGGATATGCAATTCACGGTATGGTGTTGTGTGCTTTTTTGGGAGAAGTAGAAACTGGTCATGCCTTTGGCAAATTAGCGCTCTCATTGCTCGAACACTTTAATATGCGGGAATTCAAGTCCACCATTTTAGTTATGTTTGGGGGCTTTATTCAGCATTGCCAAGAATCTTTGAGGGCAACGATACCTACGCTAAAAGATGGCTTTACGGCTGGCATGGAAACTGGTGATTTTCTACACGCTGGCTACAACATAAGTCTATACTTTTATGCCCACTTTTTCGGTGGGGTAGAACTAGACAATTGGGAACCAGAAATAGCAGGTTACAGCGCTGTCATGGCGCAGGTAAAGCAATGTTCTCCCCAGACTTATTTGGATATGACGCGGCAGATGATGCAGAACTTAAGGGAAACCATAAGTCGGCCGGACTGCTTAATTGGAACTGCCTACGATGAAACGAGTATGCTTCCTAAGCATTATCAGGACTATGACCTCAATGGTATCGCTATAGCCTACATCTATAAACTGCTACTGGCCTACGTTTTTGGCAATTACCCTGGGGCCCTAAACCACATTGCTCAAGCCAAGCAGTATTTAATGGCAGTATCGGGAATGGTTTTTACTCCTATTTTTCATTTTTATGCAGCACTGACACACCTGGCACTGTTCTCCACACAGCCAGAAATGGAACAAACTGAAATTCTCGTCCAAGTGGAAATTTATCAAACTAATCTGCATCAATGGGCACAAAATGCTCCCATGAATCATCTACATAAATGGTATTTGGTTGAGGCAGAACGCTATCGCGTTTTGGGCAATAAAGCTGAGGCTATTGAAATGTACGATCGCGCCATTGCTGGAGCTAAAGAAAATCAATTCCTCAACGAAGAAGCCCTTGCCAACGAACTCGCAGCCAAATTTTACATAGAATGGGGTAAAGAAAATTTTGCCCAACTCTACATGATTGAGGCATATTATTGTTATGTCCAATGGGGAGCCACTGCTAAGGTAACAGATTTACAAACGCGATATCCTCAGTTATTGAAACCAAAACCGGGAAATAAAAACACTAAAACTACCGCAACAGTGACCACCACAGGTTCGGGTAATAACTTAGATATCACCACAGTAATGAAAGCTTCTCAGGCGATTTCTGGGGAAATATTGCTGGATAAGTTAATGTCTAGCTTGATGAAAAATTTGATGGAAAATGCAGGGGCGCAAAGAGGATATCTGATTTTGTCAACTCAGGGAAAACTGTTAATTGAAGCTGAAGGGACAATAAATTATGAAAAAGTTACCGTGTTGCAGTCAATCTCAGTTGAAAATTGTCAGGAACTTTCCTCCGCAATTGTCAACTATGTGGCCCGCACTCAAGAAAGCGTGGTACTTGATGATGCTGTCCGATCGGGACAATTTACCAACGACCCCTACATCCAAAAGCATCAGCCCAAATCAATTTTATGTGTACCGCTGATTAACCAATCTCAAATCGTCAGTATTGTTTACCTAGAAAACAATCTGACAGCCGGAGCTTTTACCCCAGAAAGAGTGGAACTATTAAAACTGTTATCGGGACAAGCGGCTATCTCAATTCAAAATTCTAAACTCTATACAGAAATCCGCGAAAGTGAAAACAGGCTGACTCAATTTTTAGAAGCAATTCCAGTGGGGGTGTCAGTGCTGGATGCTTCTGGCAAACCTTACTATAGTAATCGCGTTGCTATTCAATTATTAGGTAAAGGAGTTATTCCTAACGTCACCAGCGAACAAATCTCCGAGGTTTATCAAGTGTATAAAGCTGGTACCGATCGGGAATATTCCTCTGCTGAATTGCCAATTGTGCGAGCGTTGAGGGGCGAAAGTGCCACCGCTGACGATATGGAAATCCACCAAGGCAACAAGATTATTCCGATCGAGGCTTGGGGTACTCCCATCTATGATGAAAAGGACAATATTTCTTATGCACTTGTAGCCTTTCAAGATATCACGGAGCGTAAAAAAGCAGACACTGAGCGAATCAGATTTACCGCTGAACTGTTTCTACTCAACCAAGCTTACGAGCGCTTCGTTCCCAATCAGTTCCTTCAGTTTTTAGATAAATCAAGCATTATTGATGTGGAATTGGGCGACCAAGTGCAGTTAGAAATGTCGGTGCTATTTTCCGACATTCGCGACTTCACCACGCTTTCGGAAACTATGACGCCGAAGGAGAATTTCCGATTTATTAATTCCTATCTTTCTCGCATGGAACCAGTTATTAATGAAAATAACGGGTTTATTGATAAATATATTGGCGATGCGATAATGGCGCTGTTTAGCGGCGAGGCGAATAATGCGGTGAAAGCCGGAATTGCTATGCTGCACTGCCTCGTTGAATACAATCAAAATCGCGCTAATTTTGGCTGTGCGCCGATTCAGATTGGGATTGGAATTAATACTGGAACTTTGATGCTGGGAACGGTGGGCGGTCAAAATCGCATGGACGGGACGGTAATCAGCGATGCGGTGAATTTAGCTTCTCGCGTGGAAAGTTTGACAAAAAATTATGGGGTGTCGCTATTAATTACACCGTCAACTTACTCGCGTTTAGAAAATCCATCCCAGTATGCAATCCGCACCCTCGATACGGTAAAAGTCAAGGGAAAATCTGAATTAGTAACAGTTTATGAGGTCTTTGATGCTGACCCGCCAGAAATTAAAGAGGGCAAGTTAGCTACGTTGGAATTGTTTGCAGAAGCTAGGGCAATTTACTGGGAAAGGAAATTTGCTGAAGCGGCGCGGCTGTTTGCCGAGTGTTGGCGTCAGAATCCGGGCGATGCCGTCGCTAAAATGTACTGGGAACGCTGTGAGTCTGCATTGTTGACTCGCACAAAAATCAAAGACAGGCTACACAATTTACATTAAGCAGTTGCTATACCTGAAAATCACAGCAAAAGTACGATCGACTGCTGAGACACGCTACAAACTAGGCGATCGAAATCGGGTAGGTATGTTGTTGCGCTTTAGCGCTAAAGCGCAACAACATACGAAGTCTAAACAGTTACTGCCTGAACTATACTGCTGGCAGTGACTCCTTTCAAGACAGCTAAATATTCTCCTGTTACCTGATACTGAATTATAGTATCGCTAACAAAAGCGCCGATTCCTTGATAAATATTTAACTGGCTAAAAGCAAGGGGGCCAATTAAATCAATTTTGTCTTGATTTAGGGTGAAATCATTAATCACATCGGCGGCGGCTAAGTCTGTTCCACCAGTATCGATCGCGATCGCAAACACATCAAAACCCAATCCGCCTGTGAGAGTGTCGGCACCAATTTCTCCAAATAAGTAGTCATTGCCCGCGTCGCCAAACAATATATCGTCGCCATCGCCTCCGTAAATGCGATCGTTTCCCTTACCTGAGTAAATCAAGTCAGTACCGCCGTCACCCTGAATAAAATCAATCCCTTGGCCGCCAAAAATAATGTCATTGCCATCACCGCCCCTGATGCCGTCATCCCCTTTTTGTCCGTAAAGCAAGTCATCTCCTGCTTTGCCATGAAGATAGTCATTGCCGGGGCGTGCGTGGATAATGTCGTTTAATGCCGATCCTGTGAGGCGATCGTCCTTATCTGTCAAACCGATTACTGACTTTTTCAACAAGGTTGTGACATCGCCTAAGTTATCGTTATCGCTGATATTGACTGTGAGAGGGGCGACGAGATTATTATACAATGTGTCAGTGCTGGTAGTGGCGTGGCTAATTGGGCTGACACGATCGCCCTCAACAACCGCATCGTCAACCGCAGTCACCGTTACCGTTTGAGCGACATTCCAATTGGCGGGAGTAAAAGTAAGGGCAGGTAGGCTGACAGTAACTTGGCTTTCAGGGGTAATAGCGACGGTGACATTAGCAGTTGGCTGAGTATTTAGTCGCACTTTGTATATATCGTTGCCCAAGCTTTCGAGTACGTCGGTACTGCCAAGTGGTTCAAGGAAAATGACAGCGGGAGTACCTGAAGTTGGCGTTGGAGTTGGAGTTGTTGTCGGAGTTGGAGTTGTTGTCGGAGTCGGAGTTGGCGTTGGAGTCGGAGTTGGCGTTGGAGTCGGAGTTGGCGTTGGAGTCGGAGTTGGCGTTGGAGTCGGAGTTGGCGTTGGAGTCGGAGTTG
>NZ_JAUBTT010000004.1:140122-140194 GCF_036705125.1 Microcoleus sp. B7-D4 | reverse complement strand
AGTTGGCGTTGGAGTCGGAGTTGGCGTTGGAGTCGGAGTTGGCGTTGGAGTCGGAGTTGGCGTTGGAGTCGG
>NZ_JAUBTT010000004.1:135206-140022 GCF_036705125.1 Microcoleus sp. B7-D4 | reverse complement strand
AGTTGTTGTCGGAGTCGGAGTTGTTGTCGGAGTCGGAGTTGTTGTCGGAGTCGGAGTTGTTGTCGGAGTCGGAGTTGTTGTCGGAGTCGGAGTTGGCGTTGGGGTCGGAGTTGGCGCAGTGTCGTTATCAGTAATAGCGACGCTAACAGTCGAAATTGTGATGCCGTTATAATTAACATCGCTACTGGTAGAAGTAGGCGCGATCGCACCTGTATGATTTCCTTCAACTAAATTATCGTCAACAGCAACAACCGCAACAGTTTGAGCAACATTCCAATTAGTGCTGTCAAAATTTATCGACGAAATCGGATTAATTTGACTGCCTGTATCAAAGCTAATCGTAACAGGTGCAGTCGGCTGAGTATTTAACTTAACACTGTAACTTCCAGTTGCACCGCCTTCAGTCGCAGTCGTGGTGGTAGTGTTAAGGGTGAAACCTGCGGTGTCATCATTAGTGACAGTTGTTGCGGCCGCATCAGCGGTAATAGTAGGAGTTGAACCTGGTGCGACAGGATTAGACAAGGTGAGGGTAACAGTTTCGTCAGGTTCGATCGCACTGTCGCCTAATACATCGAGAGTAATCGTTTTGGATGTCTCACCAGTGGCGAAATTGATCGTGCCAGTCGTACCCGTTGCCCCAGAAGTGCCACCGATATTGTTGTAATCGCTGACGTTGGTAGCAGTTCCCGCGATCGCATAATTGACGCTACTCGCTACACCAGCACCGCCGCTACGAGTCACCGTAAAAGTTAGAGGAGTTGTGCCGCTATTACCTTCAGGAATGCTGGCAGTACCAGCGGCGACGGCATAAGAAACAGTACCGTTAGCAGCAATAGTTAGTGTGGTTTGAGCCGTTGTACCTGCAACCCCACCAGTAATTGTGCCAAAGTTGAGAATTGCGGTTTCGGCGTTTTCAGCTATGTTGTCAGGTTTGATAGTAACTGCAACATTTTGGGTGAGTGCGGCACCTGTTGCACCTGCGGGGAATGTAATCGAGGTAGGCGAAAAGGCGTAGTCGGAATTTTCGGTGGCTGTGCTGCTGGGGTCGATCGCAATTGGCACAGTTACATCAGCAAAAGGAGTGCCGCCGCTGAGGGTAACGGGAATATTAACTACTGTGTCTGTTGTTCCTTCTGTACCGCTGTAAGTGGCAGCCCCGAAATTAACTGTATTGGGTGTATTTAGCAGCACAGAAACGTTGTCTGAACCGTTGTTCGCTAATGCCAAATCCGGGAGAGTGTCAGCATTAAAGTTGCCGCTAATAATGGAAGTTGGATCTGTCCCCGCAGCAAAGTTAATGGGTGAACTAAAACCGCCATTGCCGTTGCCTACTAAAATTGCAGCGCCGCCGGTGCCTCCTACTGCTAAGTCAAGTTGGCCATCTCTGCTAAAGTCATTCGCAACAATGCCTTGCAGCCCTGTCCCGGCGCTAAAATTAGTGACTGCACCAAAGCTGCCCGTGCCATTTCCCAAGAGAATTGAAACATTGTTAGATCCGTTGTTAGCTGTGGCCAAGTCGAGGTAAGTGTCTCCGTTAAAGTCCCCAGTGGCTATCGAATTTGGATTTTGCCCAGCGCCAAAATTAGTAGCTGCACCAAATCCGCCCGTACCATTTCCTAACAGAATTGAGACATTATTAGAGAGGCTGTTGGCAACGGCTAAGTCGGGGAAACTGTCAGCGTTAAAGTTGCCTACAACAACCGCAGCCGGAATCGCACCAACATTGAGATTAGTGGCAGCCGCAAAGCTTCCTGTACCCGTTCCCAACAAAATTGAGACGCTACCAGTACCTTGAGGGTCAGCATTTACCACTGCTAAATCGAGGAAAGTGTCGGCGTTAAAGTTCCCGACACCTATTGAAAATGGAGTGTTACCTACACTAAAATTGCTAGCTGCCCCGAAGCCTCCCGTGCCATTTCCTAACAGAATAGAGATATTACTATTACTACCATTTGCTACTGCTAAGTCGGGGAAATTATCATTGTTAAACAGTCCCGATGTGACGTAAACCGGACTTGAACCTACGGCAAAGTTGGTAGCCGTGCCAAAACCCCCTGTGCCATTCCCTAACAAAATGGAAATGTTGTCGTCATTCTGGTTTGTCACTACCAAGTCGGGGAAGGTATCAGCGTTGAAATCCCCTATATTAATACCGTAGGGATTTGTCCCCACGCCAAAGTTGGTTGCAGCGCCGAAAGTTGAGAGAACATACTCGTAAGCGGCTAATACTTCGGGTTCAAATACTAGCGGTGTTTTAATTTCTCCGGTTCTCACTTCTAATTCCCAGTCGCCGCCTTTTGCAGCACTTCCCGTCAGCTTTTTGGAAGCTGCAACCGACGCGCCAGTTAACTCACTCAGGCGTTGGAGGAATTGGTTAGGTTTTGTGGGCTTTGTAGCACTTTCAACTGGGCGGTTAAAACCGCTACTACACAAACTAAACCCGCCTGCGCGGGTTGAAATTCCATAGTCCGCGCACCATCCGGACTTTGTTTGTATAGCCGCGAATTCTATTCGCCGGGGCTGATTAACAGCCGCGACATTACACCCGTAGAGGAGAATATCGGCACCGGGAATTAATGCTTTGCGCCACTGTTTGAGTTGAGGGCCGAAGCTTTCTATGTTGCTGCTGTTGAGTGTATTTACACCGAGATGTACTGCACCTGGACTACCGTGAGAGATGATGTGGATTGCTTCTATATTTTGTTCAATTGCTAGCCTTTCGGTAATTTGCTCAATGCCATCCCGCGTTTCATCTAGGATAATTACCTCAGCATTTGGGGAAATGCCGCTAATTAAACTCTGGTAATTTTCAACATTTGAGTCAATAAAAACTAGAATTGAAACAAATTTTTGCTGTATCATTATGCAACCTCTTTAATTGTTAAACTTTATAGATTTCACTAAAATATAACTTACAGCAAATTCTACCTTCATGAAGTAGCACCGCCTATCGTTTTATCCCCGTAGGGACACTCCAAAAGCCCATTAGTGTCAACTTAAGCTCAAACCCAGTCAGAGACTGTTGTTTGACGATTAGGGCCAGATCCCCCCTAGCCCCCCTTAAGAAGGGGGGACAGGAGTCTTCTCAAAGTCAACCCCTACTCCCCTTCTTAAGGGGGATTTAGGGGGATCTGAACTATGGTAAAAGCGATATTTTTCAAGGGTTTCAGGCTTAAGTTGACACCAATGGGCATTGCCTTTGTCCCTACACTTCATCAACTAGCATCTGATTGCGAGCTACGCCTAAAGTCCTTACGATTGCTTTGTTCCTCGCAATGACATTACCAAGGACTCCCAATCATCGTGAAGGCAGACCAATAGTAAGGATGGGAGAGATTTTCATTAGTCAGTTGAGCTAATTCTGGCGGTAATTCTAACTCCTTATTTAAGTTTGACAAAATTAAACGACCATTTTCAATGCGAACTTGACCTTTGATCATGGCGATTTGAGCTTGCCGTAAGGCTTCGGCTTTAATCGGCGCGACCTTTAACTGATGGTAAAATTCAGCCATTAACCCTAAAGTACCTTCATCGCTGACATACCAAAGACTCGCCAAAACTGACTTCACCCCCGCTTGCACAGCTAACCCCGCAAAACCTAATTCGGTGTCATCATCACCCACAGCAGTTTGGCAAGCGCTCAACACCAATAGCTCAACTTTAGGTGGCTGATTCCACCCTAGTTGCCGCACGCGATCGAGTGTTAACCTGCTATCTGATAACTGAATGTAAGAATTGCTCGGTGATCCTGGGTTAAAGTATCCGTGAGTGGCGAGGTGAATAATCCCATAGGGTCTGTCTTTGCGCTGTGACCTAAGATTGTTGAGAGTAAAGGTTTGGTTGAGGAAGGATTCGCCTTTCCATTCGGAGGCAATAGCGTTAAGTTCTGCAGGCACTGCTGGCAAGGGTGGGTTATTAGTAAATTGTGAGGCTCCCATTGCTAAAACTTCAGCATTTTTAACACTTGCATAGCTAGTATCGGTTAAGTTGACGCTGGGAATGAGTCCGATGCTGTACTTTTCTACTAGAAATTGAGAACCGTCATGGAGGGCGGCTAAGGGGAGCAATCGCAACCCTGCATCCATACTAAAAACTAGCGTATCGATGCCCTGAGCTTTCAAATCAGCTTCCAAGGGCGCAATTATCCACTGGTAAAGTTGTTGGGATGCTGGCAAATAGCTCTCAGTATTGATGTTTCTGGAAGTAGTGAGTTCAGAGCTGAAATTGGCTGCGACTTGCATCAAAGTTTCGCGTCGGGCGGCGGGGATGGCTTTATGAATAGGGATGCCGCTAGGGGGGACTACGATCAGGTCTAATTGTTCAGGGCGGGAGAAGGCGTAGATAATGGCTGGTTTTTTACCAGTTTGGCTGGCGATGATTCTAGTTCTTTTCTGTATGGCCGTAAAAGATTGCAAATCGCGCCTGATTTCCTGATTAATGTATGAGCCCACTTGTTCACTGTAGAAGATATCGATAAAGAAAATGGCTTGTGGGATATCGCCTCTATCGATTAGCCGTGTGATATCGCTGCGGCTAACTATATTTAGAGGCGATGCCGTTTGGACAATTTCGCTTACCCAATCGGATCTGTAGTTAAAAAGAGATTCAATTCTATTAATGATATTCAAATTGCCAGATTGAGCGATCGCATTGGTAATTGAAATATCCGGTAATGTCGTTTGTTCTGATATTGGAGATGGTGTTGGTGGTGGTGTTGGAGATGGTGTTTGTTCTGATATTGGAGATGGTGTTGGTGGTGGTGTTGGAGATGGTGTTTGTTCTGATATTGGAGATGGTGTTTGTTCTGATATTGGAG
>NZ_JAUBTT010000004.1:134940-135106 GCF_036705125.1 Microcoleus sp. B7-D4 | reverse complement strand
ATGGTGTTGGTGGTGGTGTTGGAGATGGTGTTGGTGGTGGTGTTGGAGATGGTGTTGGTGGTGGTGTTGGAGATGGTGTTGGTGGTGGTGTTGGAGATGGTATCGGTTGTGGTGTCGGTTCCGGCGTTGGTAGTGGGGTTGGAGATGGTATCGGTTGTGGTGTCGG